>NZ_JARVSY010000018.1:0-131459 GCF_030208925.1 Rhodococcus sp. MEB032 | reverse complement strand
TGACCGGCGAAATGCTTCTCTCCGCCCTCTCCAACCTCTCCATGCCCACCCCCGCCGAAGACGGCACACCCGACAAACGACCCGCCGCCACACGCAACGCAGACGCCATGGCAGAACTCATCCGACGCTACCTCGACAACGCTGCCACCGGCATCGACGGCGGCCAACGCCCACACCTGAACGTGCACATCAACGCCAAAGACCTGGCCTACCACCGTGAATGCGCCACAACGAGTGATGGCTCAACACCTGCCCCGTCCGAGGACGACGATCCCGGCATGCTCGATCTCGACTTTCACGATCTCGACAAACAAGATCTCGATGTCGGCCACATGCCCTGGATGGGACCACTGAGCGTCGGCCGCACCCGCATGATCGCCTGCGACTGCATGCTCTCCAGCGTCCTCCTCGACGAAAACGGCGCCCCACTCGACGTCACCCCACTCAAAAGGCTTGTCACCGCAGCACAACGCACCGCCCTGATCGCCCGAGACAAAGGATGCGCCTTCCCCGGCTGCGACTGCGTCCCCGCCTGGACCGACGCCCACCACATCAAACACTGGGCCAAAGGAGGACCAACCGTCATGGACAACCTGGTCCTACTCTGCCGAACCCACCACACCCTGATGCACCGAAAACCCGAATTCACCGGACAATGGGAAATCCGAATGGGCACCGATCACCTGCCCTGGTTCATCCCACCACCGGGCATCGACCCCGACCGGAAACCCCTCCGCTCCACCACACGACTCTGAACCCGGAGGTCACCGAGCACACGCCTCGGTGACCCATTCCGGCATGCTTCGATAGCCGGAAAGGGCGGCACGGTATCCCCTATTGCTAGCGTTGAGGGTGTGTTTGCACAGGGAACCAACGCGCTGACGGTAGACGGCCGACCGACGCTCGCGCATATCGATTTTGCCCTTATGGATTCCTATCGATTTCCCGACCGGCAGGGCTTCCCCGATTCATATCGCGCATTCATCAGGCACGCAGGTTGGGCGCGGACCTTCGGACTCTGGCTCATCTATCCGCCCGTCCTTCCCGGATTTGCGGACGGCTGGCAAGGGCGCGCCCGCAACCTCACCGCCCATCTTCATTCGGTCTACAGAGAAGGACGGGATGACGAGTTCGATTGGATGATCGAACCCGACGGCGATTGGTCACTCCCTGACTCGCTGCAGGTTTTCGGATGGAGCGAAAACGGTGACGCTCTGCTGTGGGACACAGCATCCCGCGGCGCTGACGGAGAGTTTCCGGTTTGGGAATCGCGCTCGTTCAACTCCCTCCACCGCCTCGGCGGGAGCCTCTACGAAGTACTACCGTCCATTCGCACCCGGGCTCTGGGCCTGTTCGGACCTCGCGACCACGACATCGAACCCCTCTCACCGATCCCGCTCTGATGCGCGATCCGAACTACCGATACGCCGCGGACACAGCCACTAATACGAAACCTACGATGACGATCAGCGACAGATAACCGAGAACGAGGCCGGCCACTGCCAACCCACGCCCACTTTCGCCGGATTGGCGAATTTGATTCAGCGCCACATGACCCACTGGAATGGCAAGAACCCCACCGAAGATTCCAAGTGCGAGTGCAACGATGGCCAAGGCATTCGTGCCGCCGACCACCCCAGGGAGCGGTGCCGCCACCTGCCTGACAGGCCCGAACGTCGAACGAAGGCTCCTCCCTAACAGCAGCGCCGCGGCCATATACAGCAACAGCCCCGCCACAGATCCGGCTATCCAGGCTCCACGAAACGCCGGCCCGTCGACGTCGAGGATCCTCCCCGCCGCCCTCACACCGGATCCTGCTGCACCGACCGCGATACTCAAATTCACTGCGCCAGGAATAACGGCAAGCATGGCAATGGCACCGACACCAAGCGACAATGCCGGGCCACCGCGACGCCGCCACGCCAACGAACTCATCAGCGCTGCAAACAAAGTCACAGCGGCGCCTAGAAGCCCAGTCACAAATCCGACAACGACTCCCGTCTCGAAGTCCCCACCTAGATGACGAGCAACCCACTGTGCCCAGGCCCGCGCGAATGGCGGCCCGAGCGTCAGCGAGACAACGACCGTTGCAACCGCAGCGCACGCCACGACACTGATGACCCGCAGAATCCACCCCAGATAACCGGAATGCGAATTATTCTGCGCAACAGTAGTTTCCGAGTCGATCACCAGGATTCCTTCGTTCAGAGTGTGAGAACAGAACGGCTCTAGCTGTCACTCCACACAGAACCGTGGCCGGACCGGCTCACTCATCTGATCAAGTTCTGGCGCCTGCGTCTGTAGTTCGTTCGCACGACCAAACCGGCGATAGCAACGATTACATATTTGTGTTAGCGTTGTTTCCATGGGTTCGAGAGCAAAGATTCTGGCCGCGGCAACCGAGCTGCTCAACACCTCCCCCAACGGCGACATATCCACCCGCGCCGTGTGCGAGATGGCCGGCGTCGGCGCCCCCGCGCTCTACCGTCAGTTCGGCGACAAGGACGGTCTGCTCGCAGCCGTCGTCGAGGCGGGCTTCTTCGAATACCTCGAAGGTAAACGCGCTGCGACACCTTCCGATGACCCCGTTGCCGATCTACGGGCCGGCTGGGATGCGCACACCGCCTTCGCGCTCGCGCATCCCGCTCACTACCGCTTGATGCACTCACCTTCCGCCCAGAGCGCCGACACCGCCCTGCAGGCTCAGGCGCTACTTCGATCCGTTCTCGAACGATGCGCTGCGGCAGGTGTTCTGACCGTATCGGTCGACGTGGCTACGCAGATGGTGATGTCCGCCAATGCGGGCGTCGCTCTGATGCTCGTCGTCAGGCCGGAACAGTACCCCGATCCGACGCTGTCACAGCGAGTTCGCGACGGAATCTTCGCGTCCATCATCGACGAATCCGGCGTCCACCCGGAAACCTCACTCAACAGAGTTGCATCTACTCTCGACGCCCAACTGGCCGCCGCAGATTCAACTTCTCTCTCCGCCAACGAAGTCGGCCTACTACGAGAGTGGCTTCGCAAGCTGTCCGATGCAACCGAAACCAGTTCAGGAGTTACATCATGACTGACACCACCACCCGCGTCGCCATCGTCACTGGCGCTTCCGGCGGCATCGGGCGAGCGACTGCCGAGAAGCTCGCCGCCGACGGAATGGCTGTCGCCGTGCACTATTCAGGAAACATTCAACGCGCCCAGGAAACAGCTGACGCCATCGTCGCTGCGGGCGGTCGCGCCATAGCGGTGCATGCGGACGTCGCCGACGAAGGTGAAGTCGCCACACTGTTCGATACGGTCGAGGAGGAGTTCGGGGGCATCGACGTCGTCGTCCATGCAGCCGGAATCATGATTCTCTCCACCGTCGCAGAACTGAACTTCGACGATTTCGATCGGATGCATCGGACCAACGTCCGAGGGACCTTCGTGGTCGACCAGCAGGCAGCCAGACGTGTCCGGCGCGGTGGTGCGATCATCAATTTCTCCACCTCCGTGAAGAAGCTGGCTTTTCCGACTTATGCCGCGTACGCCGCCACCAAAGGTGCTGTCGACGCGATCACTCTGGTTCTCGCGAAAGAGCTACGGGGACGCGATATCACGGTCAACGCCGTAGCCCCAGGCCCCACGGCCACCGATCTGTTCCTTGACGGGAAAGACGAAGCTACAGTGGAGAACCTGTCCAAGCTGGCTCCCCTGGAACGCCTCGGCACACCGATGGACATCGCGGAGGCTGTCGCATTTCTCGCCGGCCCAGCTCGTTGGGTCAATGGCCAGGTCATCTACGTCAACGGCGGCGTGATCTAGCGAAACCATCGCCTAAGGACCACACCTTGGCAATTCCGACAAAACAGTCAAACCAGTCGACTTTGGTTGTAATGTGCAAACAATGGATAACCAGGATCGAGGGTCCGCCCGGACGTCACGACGACAGTTCATCAGCGTTGCAGGGCTGGCGGCAACCGCGGTCATAACCCTCGCGACCTCCTCGACCGCCGGCGCCGCCGGCCCCACGGCACCCAATCCAGGTTCGCGGGTCGGCGATCCTGCTGAAGCCCAAGCGGTGCAACGCGTCGCAGAGACACTGCTGAACAGCGGCGTTCCCGGCCTTGCCTTCGCTATCGTCAAACCGGATGAGACGAACCGCAAGGCGAGTGTCACCACTACGTACCACTACGGCCAGGCCGACGTCGAAAACGGCGTGAGAGTCACTCCACGAACGCAATTCGAGATCGCCTCGGAGACCAAGACCTTCACCGCTGCACTACTGGCGAAACTGATCGCTCGGGGAGAAGTCGGATTGGACGACCTGGCGAGCAAGTATTCGGATGGCAACCCGCTGCCGAAAGGCATCGGCGGCGAGGAGATCACGCTTCGCCAACTGGTCACCCACCGTTCCGGCCTGAGCGACGACCCGCCCAATCTTTCGGCGGGGTGTGCCGATCCCACACGATCGTGCACGGACGAGAAGGCGAAGTACACCAGAAATATGCTCTGGAAAGGACTCCAAGACGCCGGCGCCTTGGAGTTCGCCCCCGGTAGCCACTGGCTGTACTCGGACTTCGGGTTCGGACTGCTCGGCACATTCATGGCCGACAAAATCATTCCGGGACAAGAGAAGCCACCATTCGCGGCGGCAGTCGCCCGCGAAATCACCGACCCGCTCGGGATGATGGGTACCGTGATCGAGACCAAAGCAACCGACCTTGCCGTTCCGTACCACCTCGACGGCACACGAGCGCCTCTGTGGAACAACACGGGTGCGATCGCAGGAGGGGGTGGGCTGGTCAGCACCGCCGAGGACATGTCGATTTGGGCTGCAACAACTCTCGGCTACGGAAACAACCCGCTCAAACCAGTCCTGACCTCGATGCTCGAGCAGATCGACACGCAAGCTCCGGAGAATCCTGCATTCGGAATGGGAATGGCGTGGCAGCTCCAACCCCCGACGCCGAACTTCCCACAACGGTTCGCCAAGAAAAACGGAGACAGCTCGGGATCCAACTGCATCACCCTGCTGGTTCCCGACAGCGGCTGGTCGATCACGATTCTGGCGAACGGTGGAAATGCGGCGATGATCGACCCTGCAGCCGTGAACCTGATGCATGATCTGGTTCCGAGACGACCCATATTCGGTAGCTCGACGGGAAGTTCGTCGGGCAGCGACGTCGGCTTCCAGACCGGGTCATTCGGATAGGCCCACTTGCCTACAGGCGCTACATCTTCGTCGAGCGCGCCATCACGAAGCAGTAGAGCCCGTAGGTGATGATGCCCAATCCGGCAAGGATCAGCAGCGCCACTCCGTACGGCTGCGCGCCCAGCGTCTTGAACGCTCCGTCGAGTCCGGAGGACTTGCCGGGTTCGGAACTGTTGACCGCAAGAAGAACCAGAATGCCGACTGCAGCGATGGCCAAGCCCTTGGCGACGTACCCGACGGTTCCGAGTCGGCGCACGAAGTTGCTGGGTGTGCCTTTCAGATCATCGAGGAAGTTCTGGCTCGCGCCCTTGTACACGTGGTACACACCAACGGCGATGATCGCGATCCCGCCGATCACCAATGCGATAGTTCCAAGCGTGTTCTCCATCAAACGCGCCGTGATCCCCGCACTCTGACCGCTGCTGGACTTCCCGCTACCGCGGGCGAATCCGAATGCAGTGAAAGCAAAACCGAAATAGACGAGCGAAATGCCCAGAGCCTTTGCGCGGTTGAAGAACTCTTTCTTCTTGTCGTCAGAGGACGGCGACGACGAGCTTCCCAACGCAGCTTCGGCCAATCTCCACAACGCCATGGCAAGGAAGGCCACGACGCCGACCCACAGAGCGAAGACACCCCCTGGCTTTCCTGCCAACTCGGCCATCGCACCCGATTGGTCCGCAGACCCGGATCCACCGAGAGCAAGGCGGATCGCGATATATCCGATCAGCAGATGAACCACACCGCTGACGACGAATCCGGCACGGGCAAAGCGCTCGAAGACATTGTTCTGTGCGACGTCAGCCGCCGTGGACGCGACGCTCTTCTGGTCGTGCGGAGACGATTCTTTATTCATCATGATCGTCGAACCATATATGGGCAGACGCTTCCCTCGAACGCCTGCATCAAGTGTTTCGAGATCAAGGGTTTCGAGGGTTCTGATCCGGCGTCGACCGCGGTTCTTCGGGGTTGGGAACCTTGGGGTCGATCGCGTCTGCATGATCTCGTTGCTGGTTCAGTTCGTCGCGAGAACTCGTCGCCTCTTTCCGATGCTGCGCTGCATGATGTTGCAGCGCAGACGCTTCCGCCGCTTTGGCGTCGGCCTCAGCCTGCACCATGCGCGCTTTGGCTGCTGTCTCTTCTGCCCGCGCCTCGCGCTCGCCTACTTGCAGTGACTTGTCTGCGACGTCTTCGCGGATCTGTTCTGCCTCGATGTGACGACGCTCGTCACGCCTGTTTCGCGCCACCCACAGGAGTGCGGCCACGATCGCTATCACCACGACCACGGCAACAATTATCCAGATAATGCTGCTGGTACTCATACTGCGAGAGGTACCCACCTGCGACTTTCTCACACGCAGGCAAACAAATACGCTGAAATTACAGGTCGGTCGGACGTGTGTTGGCTCCGCATAGAACCACGCACAGTTCACCGTCGGACGGCGGCGACACCGTTCCGTTCAGAACCGGAGCCAATGCTGCTGCGGATCCCAACTCCACCAGAATCCGGAACTCCCGCCACAGGAATGCCCGCGCTTGCCGGATCGAATCATCTTCGACCACAACACTGTCTACCGAACTCTCATGCAGTGTCTCCCAGGCGATGGCACCAATTCGTGTAGCCCCCAACGAGTCTCCGGCGATACTGTTTACTTCGATATCCACCGGACGCCCCGCATCGAGCGAGGTGCGCAAGGTGGCAGCCCCGGTCGGCTCGACGGCTACCACGTGATCTTCGGGACGAGCCGCCGCGACGATTCCAGAGACCAATCCGCCGCCGCCGACTGCAACGCAATACGTAATCGGTCCGGATGCGTCGTCTTCGAGCTCGAGAGCGATGGTGCCGGCCCCACTGACGATGTCGGGCAGGTCGTAGGCATGCAGTTCGAGCGCACCGCTGGTGCGTGCGATGTCCGCCGCAGCGGCAGCAGCGAGTGCATACCGGTCGCCTACCTTGTGAACGGTTGCACCCAACTCTCCGAGAGCCTTCACCTTGGCATCAGGCGCTGTCTCCGGCACCACCACTGTGCAGGTGAGTCCTCGTCGCCGCGCTGCCCACGCTGCCCCGATTGCAGCGTTGCCGCCAGACGCGATCACTACGCCGGCATCGGGCATGGTGCCGTCGGCGACCGCTCGTTCCACTGCATTGAGACTGCCGCGCACTTTGAAGGAACCGCCGTGCTGGAGGTACTCGAGCTTGAACAGAACCGGTACCTCACCCTGTGGCGTCGGTAGCGCAGTGCGAAAGTTCGGAGTACGCCGCGCCAGTCCCGCGATACGAGTCCGCGCAGCTTCGACGTCCGAGCGCTCGATTGCCACTGGACCTGCATTGTTGTCGGCGGTGAGAGTCATGTACCAACCCTACGGTTCGCAACGTCGACCCGAAGCAGTCGGCCCATCGTCATCATGATGTCTGTTTTTCACCAAGGAATGCCCGCATCTGACCGAGACAATGCACCTCGGGGTGAATAAATTTACTACTACAAGCACAACGACGACATCAAGGAAAGGCACACCCCATGTCGAAGATCGCAGTATTCGGTGGAAACGGTTTTGCAGGAAGCGCAATCGCGAAAGAAGCCGCTTCACGCGGCCACGAGGTAACCGTCGTCGCTCGCAGCGCGCAGTGCGGAACCGACACGAATGTCGTGCAGGGTTCTGTTCACGACAACACGATCGTGGAGCAGATCACGGCAGACAACGACGTCGTTGTCGTTGCCATCCCCGCTCGCGAGATCGACGGCAAGCGCCTGCTCGACGCCGTCACTCCCCTCGCAGATGCCGCCGCACGCAACGGTGCTCGCATTGCCGTAGTCGGTGGCGCCGGCAGCCTGTTGGTCTCCGAGGGTGGGCCGCGCGTCGTCGACACCCCCGACTTCCCGGACGCATACAAGGGTGAGGCACTCGCTCACGCCGACGTCCTCGATGCGCTCCGCGCGACCGACAGCAATGTCGACTGGTTCTACGTGAGCCCGGCCGCAGCATTCGGCGCCCATGCCGGCGTCGCTCCGAAGGGATCCTTCCAGGTGGGTGGCGACATCCTTCTGACGGACGCCGAGGGCAACTCCGCCATCGCGGGCGAAGACTACGCACACGCTTTTGTCGACGAGATCGAGACTCCGGCCCACCGTCGCCAGCGTTTCACCGTCGCACACTGAACATGAGCAACCTTCGTAGGCGCGCAGCCTGGATGACTGTTCCCGCTGCCGCCGCACTCCTGCTCACTGCGTGCTCCAACGACGCGGAATCCGCAACGCCCAGCAGTTCTACGACGTCCACGAGCGTTGTTGCCGAACAGGGCGATCAACTCGAATCCAACAGGACCGTCGTCACGGACTTCTACGAACTGGCGTTCAACGGCCGTCAGGTACAGCAAGCCGCCGACCGGTACCTTGGCGACGTCTACATCCAGCACAACCCCACCGCCGCCGATGGGGCAGCCGGATTTGTCAGCGGCATAGGCGGTTACGTCGAGGCCACACCCGGATTGCATGCCGAGATCACTCGCGTTTTCGCCGAGGGCGATCTGGTTGCCCTCCAGTCCCACACCACGTCTGCACCCGGCGACCGCGGCCAGGCGGTATTCGACATCTTCCGCGTCGACAACGGCAAGATCGTCGAACACTGGGATGCCATTCAAGACGTGCCGGAAACGTCCGCGAATCCGAACACGATGTTCGACGGACCCACCTCGTCGCCGTCCAAGTCGTCAGAAGTCTTGGAGCGCAACACGGCCAACGCGTTGACGTTCCTGCAGCTCGCCTTCAACGAAGGCAAAGCCGCCGAGGCTGCCGACCAGCTGGTCGGTCCGACCTACACCCAGCACAACCCCTCGTTCGCTGACGGCAAGGACGCATTTGTCACCGCACTGGCCGGGATCGAACCCGTTACCGGAGACAAGGCCACCAAGTTTCCACGGACGGTAGCCGAGGGCGACTTCGTCTTTGTTCAGACCTTCGCTTCGTCCGGTGAGGGAACGGCCGGCAGCGGCTCGATGGACATCTTCCGATTCGACGAGAACGGCAAAATCGTCGAGCATTGGGACGCCGTCCAGGACTACCCGTCGACGACTGCAAGCGGCAACACCGTGTGGGACGACGGTCGCTGAGACGACAACTCCGAACAGTTCAGAGAGGGATGCGGATCAGCCGACGTTGATTCGTTCTGTGTCGCCGTCGTAGTAGTCCAACAATCTCTGATCCATCACCCGGCGCCACAGCGGTGGAATCCACGCGATCACGATCATCACTGCGTAGCCGGCCGGAAGTTGCGGCGCTTCGGCCGCGCTACGCAGACTTTGGTACCGCAGCTTCGGGTTGGCGTGGTGATCGCTGTGCCGCTGCAGTTGGTAGAGAAACAGATTGCTCACGACGTGATCGCTGTTCCAACTGTCAGCGGGGCTGCAGCGAACGTACGAGCCGTCGGCACGCTTGCCACGCAGCAGGCCGTAATGCTCGAGGTAGTTCGCGGCTTCGAGGAAGGTGAATCCGGCAACTGCCTGCAGCAGGAGCCAGGGCGCGACCTCCCAACCGAAGATACCGATCAGCGTCGCGAAGAGGACAACACTCATCGCCCAAGCGTTGAGAATATTGTTCTCGAAGCTCCAGGTTCGTTTGCCTTTCCTCTGGAGTCGAGCGCTCTCGATGCGCCATGCCGAACGCAGGCCGCCGAACACACTTCGTGGCAAGAACCTCCAGAAGCTCTCACCGAACCGTGAGCTGGCCGGGTCCTGCGGAGTCGCTACACGCACATGGTGGCCGAAATTGTGTTCCACGTAGAAGTGCCCGTAGAGAGATTGCGCAAGCGCCACTTTCGCGAGCCACTGTTCGATCTTCTCGCTCTTGTGGCCGAGCTCGTGGGCCGCGTTGATACCGACGCCGGCGACGACGCCCACCGTGAACGACATCGCGATCTTCTCCGCGATTCCCATCGGAGCGTTGATCCAGCACCAGCAGGCGAAGACCAGACCGGCGTATTGCAAGGGGAGGAACGCGTAAGTGCACCAGCGGTAGTAGCGGTCCTTCTGCAGTCGTGGGATCGCATCGTCCGGCGGACTTTCGCCGTCTTCACCGGCCAGCATGTCGATGATCGGGATGACGATGACCAGTAGCCACGCGCCGGTCGCCCAGAACAATCCGAGACGAAGGTTGTCGACGAGAAACCAGGAGATGAACGGGCTGAGTGGAATCAGCAATCCGAGCGGCCACAGGTACCTCTTGCGGTCGCGCCAGCGCGGATTTTCGCCGGACGGCGAGTCGGTGTTCTGGCCAGCGTTCGATTCGGTACGCCGTGCGTCGGAAGTCGCTGTCATTCGCCGATCTCGCCTTTCGTCCCCTCGAACGATTCGCCCCACGCACCGTTCACGCTCAGCAAACCAGAACTAATGTCCGGACGGGTATGGTCCCGAAATCCAGAGCGCCCTGCTCGAAAGACGGCACGAGCGCTTGTACTCACCAAAAACTCCCCCGCACATCACTGCTCACCCCGACAGTAGATACGGACAAAATACCCCACGGATCTGCGGGGATGGCGACCACCTCCGCACGTCGCCGAGGATCGATGATCCCTGCCAAGGCAAGGTCGAACCGCGTCGCCCTCGTCGAAGTAACGGTAACCGGCAGTGACAGAAATCATAAGCAGAGGACAGGATTTCCGCTCGTAGTGGCGACCAAAAAGACTGCGCGCCCTCAACTGGTCAGTTGCGGGCACGCAGTGAAAAGGTGAGCAAGCGTCAGAGCGTTGCAAACACCTTCGTTTTCACTTCGTTCAGCCAACCGTTCGCGGTCACGAAGTCTGTGACGCTCGACTGCAATCCGAAGACGTGCCCGGCCTGCGCCGCCGGCAGCCTCGTGAAGAGGTTGTCGTCGAGGACCGCCTGAACCGCCGCACTGGTCGACCCGTCCGCGTTCAGCGGATACAGCACGACCGTCACGCCGTTCAGGATGTCGGCCAACTGCTCCATCGGATAGGACGCGTATCCGGCATCGGTGTAATTGGTCGGAACACCGGGCCCGTACGCCAATCCGAGTTCGTTGACCACCAAATTGCCGATCGCACCGGTGGGCTGCTGAACCGAGAAAGCGCCGGGCGCGTCTCCGAGTGAAATGTGAATCCACTTGTTGGTCGCGATCACGTCGGCGTACTCGCCACGGACACGTTCGAGATTCTCTTCGTAAGCAGTCCGCGTCGACTCGAGCACGTCGGTCTTGCCAATTGCCTCAGCAAGCTCGGTGGTGATCTTCTTCCAGTCGCCTCGGCTCTCTCCCTTGACGATGACGGTGGGTGCAATACCGGACAGACGGTCGAACGCCGCTTGGTCCACCTCGTCGGCGTCGCCGACAATGATGTCGGGATCCGCCGCAGCGATCGCTTCGAAGTTCATTTCCCCGAAAGGCCCGATGGTCGGGAGCCCGTCGACGAAGGCCTGCTGCTCCGGCGTGAATTCACTGATCCACTTGCCGTAGTCCTGCACAGCAGCCGGTTTCACTCCGAGAGACATGAGCTGCCAAGGAGTGTCGTACGACGCGGCGACGACGCGCTCAGGTGAAACCGGCACCTCGATGTCCCCGTACGCCGACGCGACGGTCCGGACGTCCGTCTGCTCGGAGTCGGCCGACGACGAGGAACAGCCGGTCACCACCATCGCACCTACGACGGCAACCGCCGCCGCTGCGATGACTCTGGAACCGAAAGAAAATGATCGAATTGCGCGCACGCAGAACTCCTACAGGGTGATTGTTTAGCCAACCCTAAGTTCATTCTGCGGCACGGCACAAGTCCGATCGAGATGCTTTGAGTCGCTGTTCGGACTAGTCCTGTAGCCAATCGGTCATTGGCGCGCGCGGATGATCGATCAGGCTTGCAAACTCCCCCGGTGTCACGCCCATCGTTCGACGAAAAGCCGCACCGAACGCGCTTTCGGAACGAAAACCCGTCTTCCGCGCCACAAACGAGATGCTTCGACCGAGTGCCAGAAGTTGCATCGCGTGATGAGCCCGCAATCGCATACGCCATTCCGAGAAGGTCAATCCGGTCTCGGCCGGAAACCTTCGTGTGAGTGTCCTCGTACTGACCTTCGCGTCGGTGGCCCACTCCTCGACCGATCGGGTGTCGGCCGGGCTGGCAACCAACTGATCTGCGATCTGCCGAAGCCACGGCGTCGTCGGCAGCGGCACATCGAAAATCAGTCGCGGAACAGGTTCGACGAGGTCGATGGCAAACGCCTCGGCTCGTCGACGAGCCGCGTCGGTCAAGTCGTCTCGGGTGAGGTGATCGAGTACTTGTTCGAGCAGCGGAGGGGTGGACAAGGCCACCACACGATCCAACCCGGTCACATCGGATGCCACCAACCACGTGCACGACAATTCTGTGCCGCTACGCGCCGTCACCTCGTGGGGAACATAGGACGGGATCCACAGACTGACCCCGCTCGGCACCGTGTACACAGTCTCCGGAGTACGGACCTCGAGAACACCGTCGATCGCCCACAGCAATTCGTGATCGCTGTGGCGGTGCATCTCCCACGTGTAGTCGGAGTCGACTGACAGCCGATTGGTCGCCAAACGCAGATACCCGTCGGCACTGACGCGCAGCGGTCGCACTACGCGTTGCCACTCGGACAGTTCGTCGAGCGGACTGCTGAGCGGGTAGTCGATCTGCTCGCTCACCGCAGCGTCGACAGTTCGGGATGTCCGAACAGGCCAGGCAACCCACCGGTGTGCAGGAAGACCGTTTTTGATCCCGCCGTGATGGCTTTGTCCTTCACGAGTTGGATCAATCCCGCAAAGGCTCGGCCGGTGTACGTCGGGTCGAGGAAGATGCCCTCAGTACGAGCCAAACATCGGATCGCGCCGGCTGATGCTTCCGTGAGCGTCGAATATCCTTGTCCAACTTGGTTTCGCAGGATCTGAAGATCTGCGGCTCGCACGGTCGGACCAGGCATCTCGTCCAACAACCCAGCGACAGTCGACACCGGGTCGGCAACAGCCCCGACGTCGACGCCCACAACTCTGTCGACGCCCAGATGCGCGACAAGGCCTGCCATCGTTCCACCCGATCCGAGTGCAACCACGACGCGATCGACGCCGGCGAGTTGCTGTTCGATCTCGCGTGCGCAGTCCACGTATCCCTGCGCAGCCACCGCGCTGGTACCACCGAAGGGAATGACAAAAGGTACACCGCCCGAGTCCGCGACGGCCTGCACCGCGGCGTCGAGCGCGGATGCCGTGTCCCCACCGGCCCAGACGATCTCAGCGCCCGCGAGTGCATCCAGAACGAGATTTCCCTGCGCGGATTCCGGCTCGGCACCACCGAGCACCAGCACACAACGCAATCCCAAACGGGCTGCTGCCGACGCAGTCAAGCGAGCGTGATTGCTTTGCGGCGCACCGGTAGTGATCAGAGTCGTCGCGCCGACGGCCAAAGCCTGAGCGCAGGTGTACTGCAGCTTTCGGATCTTGTTGCCGCCGCCGCCCAGGCCGGTGACGTCGTCACGTTTGATCCACAGATCTTCCGGCCCCAATCCGAGTGCCTGCGCGCAACGCGCCAGAGGTTCGACGGGCGTCGGCCAACTGCCCAAGCTGATCGGCGGAACGGCGGAACTCAACATCTGACGAGTCTAGTTCGACCGTGCACCTACAGGCTGGGCTCGCATACAGTCGGGACATGGGAACTTTCACGACGACCACACGTGATGTACCGCTGACCGTCAGCCGACCGGATTCGCCGAGTGAACCGAGACATGCGGTAGTAGTTCTCCAAGAAGCGTGGGGCGTGAACCAACACATCGAGAGCATCCTCGAACGCCTCGCCGATGCCGGCTACCTTGCCGTCGCCCCGCATCTCTACCACCGCGGCGCACAGACCTCCTTCACCGACTTCCCGTCCGCGAAGGATGCGCTCATGGCACTCGACAGCACAAGCATCGGCCACGACGTACGTGCCGCCGTCGACTACAGCCGATCCGAGGGAGCAGACAAAGTCGGCTCCCTCGGATTCTGCATGGGCGGCACCGCATCCCTGTGGTGTGCCGCCGTACCCCTCGTCGATTCCGCTGTCACGTACTACGGTGGCGGCGTTGCAGAAGCCCGATGGGATGGGATTGCCGCAGGCACCGAACTTGCAGCGCAACTGCAGGTCCCGTGGCTCGGTCACTACGGCGACCTCGATCCGAGTATCCCGCCGGAGAGCGTCGAGCAATTGCGCGCAACCGCGTCCGATCTCGCCCGGGTGTACCGCTATGCCGACGCCGGCCACGCGTTCAACAACGACACTTCGACCAGCCACTACGCCCCGGATTCTGCTGCCCTCGCCTGGACCCGCACTATGGAGTTTTTCGCCGAAACCCTGTGATTGCCAATGTAAGTCAGGGAACCCGCTTGACCACCGTGCCGGTGATCTCGTCCTGAACCTGTTCAGCCGTTACCGCTCGACTCTGCGCCCGACGTGATCGGGTGAAGTAGTAGATGCCGATCACGGCAAGAACAAACGGCACCCCGAACACCAAGGTCATCTTGAAATCCTCGACCCACAATGTCGTGACGAGGATCGCGACCATGAGGACACCACCCAGTATCGTCCCCACCGGGAAGAACGGAATCGTGAACGAGAGGGTTCGTCCTTCGCTTGCCATCCGCTTGCGAAAGAACCAGTGCGTCACGAAGATCAGCAGCCACGTCGCCATCGCCCCGAACATCGACAGCGAGATCATCAAGGTGAATGCCTGCTCGGGAAAGAGCACGTAGACGATGGTTGCGACGGCGATACCCGACGTCGACAGCAGCAAGGCATTGACCGGTGAGCCGTTGGCCCTGACCTTGCCGAGAATGGCCGGCGCGTCACCAGCACGGGAGAGCGAGAACATCATTCGCGAAGACACGTACAGCTGACTGTTCATCGCGGACAGCGCGGCGATGATCACCACGAAGTTCAGCACACTGTCTGCGCCCGGAATCTTCACAACCTGCATCACCGTGACGAAGGGACTTCCGCCGCTCAAGATCTTGTCCATCGGAGCGATTGCCAGAATCAGGGCAAGCGTTGCGATGTAGAAGACGAACAGTCGGACGATCGTCACACGGAACGCCTTCTTCACCGCCACCGCGGGGTTTTCCGCCTCACCGGCTGCAATGGCGATCATCTCGATGCTCAAGTAGCTGAAGATCGATACGATCACGGCAAACCACATGCCGGACAAACCATTCGGGAAGAATCCGCCACCGGCCGTGTAGTTGTGAAATCCGTAGTCCGGGTTCCCGCTACCGAACACTACGTATGCTGCCATCACGATGAATGCCACGATCGCGAAGACCTTGATCGTCGAGAACCAGTACTCCATCGTTCCGAAGGCCTTGACGTTGAACATGTTCACGCCGATCAGCACCCCGGAGAACAACACGATCCACAGCCATGACGGTACGTCGGCGAACCAGAACTGCATATATTCACCGATTGCGGTGACCTCGGTACCGACCGCGAGGACGATGCACGACCAGTAGAGATAGCGAACGAGGAAGCCGATCAACGGTCCGACGTAGAACTCTGCGTACGCACCGAACGAACCCGATGTCGCATGCGCGACAGTCATTTCGGCGAGGGCGCCCATCAGCAGCAGGGCGATCAACCCGCCGATCGCGTAACTGATGATGACGCTCGGGCCGGCAAATCCGATGGCGAACTTACTGCCGAGGAAGAGTCCGGTGCCGATTGCACCACCGAGCGCGATCATGCTCATCTGCTTGGGGCCGAGTTCGCGTTTGAGACCTGATTCTCGCTGCTGAATGTTTTTGAAATCACTCATGAAAGCTCCTTGCGAAAGGCGGTACCTCCCGGTCCGCGGAAACTTGGAAGAATCAGGTGACTGCGTCGCGCTCGCGGAATTCGGGGCGATCCCAGGACTTGTTCTCGAGGATGTCTCGCAACACGTCGACGGCGTTCCACACGTCGGCGTATCCGAGATAGAGCGGAGTGATACCGAACCTCAGCACTCCGGGTTCGCGGTAGTCGCCGATGACGCCCCGCGCGATGAGAGCCTTCATGATGGAATAGCCCTCGGGATGAACAAAACTCACGTGCGATCCACGACGCTCGTGTTCGCGCGGCGTGATCAACTCCAAACCGTAAGCAGCGCAACGCTCCTCGACGAGGCTGATGAAGAGATCGGCCAGCGCGAGCGACTTGCTGCGGATGTCGGCCATGTCAGCTTTGAGCATGACGTCGAGACCACACTCGACGAGTGACAACGACGTGATGGGTTGAGTACCACTCAGAAACCGTCGTATTCCTGCGCCGGGTTCGTAGGCCGACTCCATCGCAAATGGTCGCGCGTGCCCCCACCACCCGGACAGCGGCTGGATTCCGGTGTTCTGATGGCGACGGTTGACCCAGATGAATGCAGGTGAACCCGGACCACCGTTGAGGTACTTGTACGTACACCCCACCGCGAAGTCGGCGTCGGCACCGCTCAGATCGACAGTGACGGCGCCGGCCGAGTGTGCGAGATCCCAGATCATGAGGGCGCCACGTTCCTGCACTGCTGCAGTGACTTCCGTCATCGCATACAGGTTTCCGGTGCGGTAGTTGACGTGCGACAACATCACTACGGCGGTGTCCGGTCCTACTGCTTCGGTGAGGTCGCCCGGTTGGTCGATCAGGCGTAGTTCGTATCCCTGATCGAGCAGCGAGATGATGCCCTCCGCAATGTAGAGGTCAGTGGGGAAATTGTCGCGCTCGGAGACGATCACCTTCCGGCTGGGATCCTGAGCAGCCGCGATGGACAGCGCAGAGGCCAATGCCTTGAACAGGTTGATCGACGTCGAATCCGTCACTAC
Source organism: Rhodococcus sp. MEB032 (assembly GCF_030208925.1). NCBI lineage: Bacteria > Bacillati > Actinomycetota > Actinomycetes > Mycobacteriales > Nocardiaceae > Rhodococcus > Rhodococcus sp. MEB032. The sequence goes on along the minus strand of NZ_JARVSY010000018.1, from coordinate 114,440 downwards.
CACTTCGCCTTCACCTGCTCCCAGCAACGGGGCAAGTTTGTCACCGAGGCGGACCGGGAGGTCGAACCATCCAGCCTCGTTCCAACTGCGAACCAAGCCGTTGCCCCACTCGTCGCCGATCACTCTCGCGGCGCATTCCTGCGCGGCAATGGGACGCGCGCCGAGCGAGTTTCCGTCGAAGTAGAGAACGCCCTCCGGAATCGCGAACTCGCGGCGGAACTCCCTCAGGGGATCCACTGCGTCGGCCTTGACGCAGTCTTCCAACGAAAGTGTGGCTGTCGATGTCATGACGATTCTTCTCCTGCATGTGTCGGCGTTGAGGGTGATGAAGGCAGAGTCCGGAGCACGGCCCGTACCGGGCTGGCATCGAGGTCGAGGAACTTCAGCGGCAGTGCGATCAACTCGTAGTAGCCTTCGTCGACGTCGTCGAGGCAAAGTCCTTCGAGGATCGCGACGCTACGATCGCTTGCCGCGTGGTGCCCGTCCATGGTCTTGCTGTCCATCGGATCGAACGAGGCGCCGTCGATTCCGATCAGAACTCCACCGCGGTCGGCGAACCAGTGGGTCAGCTCCGGAGATACACCGGCGAAGTCGTTGTCCCACTCGCGCGGGTACTTCGGGTATGTCCTCAGAATCAGCCGCTGCGGCAGATGTCCGCCGAGTCGCTCCACCGTCTCTTCGACGGGCCTGATGCAGGCGGCACCGTCGACCCCCGTCATGTCGACCACCAGTGCTTCGCCGAGATAGGGATCGAGGGGAACGGAACCAATGGTCGCGCCGTCGATGCGAGTGTGCGCCGGCGCATCGGCGTGAGCACCGATATGCGGAGTGGTGGTGATTCGGTTGATGGTGACGGCGTCACTGCCGCCGAGGTCGGACGTGACAGCGCGGGTGAAGGCGGTATCGCCTGGCCACACGGGCGTCGATTCGGAGATCGGCGGGCTGATGTCGATCAACCGCGCCCTCCAGTCGCCCGTGTGTCCGTCGCCCGCGTGTCGGCCGATCCTCGGAAGCATCCAGACCCCTTCGTCGCAACAGTCGACTGTGTCGATCTCGACCGTTTGATAATTCGATGTGTTTGGCAAAAGCTAGGATCATCGACGGGCGCGGTCAATAGATGCTGAATATTTTCGCGACGGCAGGGAGAAATCGGATGATAAATGCGATCGAACGGGCAGCTGCCGCAGCTCGGCCGAATCATGTTCGGCTCGACGACGTCGATACAGCGATTCTCCGCGAACTCGTCCGGGATGCACGCATCCCCAACAATGCACTCGCCGAGAAGGTCGGGATAGCGCCGTCGACCGCTCTGGCGCGGATGCGTGCGCTACGCGAATCGGGCGTCATCAAGGGGTTTCACGCAGACATAGACCTCGAGCTACTCGGCCTCGAGATCTCGGCGATGGTGTCGATTCTGATTCACTCCCACGCCAGGAGCCGGATGACGGAAATTGCCGAGCACCTGAGCGGATTGGATTCCGTTCAGCGAGTGTTCCTGATGAGTGGGGACCGTGATCTCCTGGTACACGTGTCGTGTGAATCCCCCACTCGGCTTCGCGATTTCGTCAGCGCGCACCTCAACGATCCGGCCATCGCCAATACCCAGACCAACCTGATCTTCAGCGAACTGAGTCAAGGCGGCTGAACTGCAGCTGTCGCCAAGGCCGATTCGGTGTACTCTCGTAACCTTCGTCTCCGGACGGAGTACGCGGAGCGCTGATCAATGTCGGAACACAAGCAAATGCAACCCCCGGACTACCACCGATGCCTCGAAACGGTGTTCTCCTCACCCGCCGCATGCCGCGAGATACTGGAAAGACTGTCCAAGATGACGGAGGCAGAAGTCCAATCGCGATGGTCGCCGTGGGTTGACCAGGAACCCCCACCCTTCGGTTCGCATGTCAAGGATCAAGTACCCGCAGAGGTGCAGTTGGCGGCGCTACAAGTCACATACGATTCCCATCGAAAGTCGACTATGGCGCTGTGGCGCCAGTTGTCGGACATCATGGGCATCCCCGTCATGCAGGAAAGCCTCGTCGAACTCATCTGGAGTGTGCGTATGACGATCGAGCGGCTCAACAACCGAATCGAGATGCTCGAAAACGCAGCTACACAATCGGGCAAACCTGCTCTTGACGCATGAGATGACTGTGTTCATCCCACTAAAGTCGGACAGCATGTTGCCACTCGGGTTGTCCATGCTCTGGGAGTCGGTGGAGCCGGAAGCCGCTCTGGAGGAGCGATTCGGATTCAACAGCTTTGGCGCAGCCACCCATTGGGTCTCGGCGGTACTCGAGCAGACTTGGGGGTTGACGGCCCTCGAGTGCTCGCGAATGGCGATCAGTGACCAGAACGCGATCGTGTGGGTTGCGAGCGACCGCGGTGGGCTGGTGGTGAAGTGGTCGCGCGCCACAGAGCGCTTCGCGAACCTGGAGGCGTCGACGCGCCTACTGAGCGCACTCGCCGCGCAGGGCATGCCCGTTCCGTCACCAATCACGTCCCTGAACGGATTGGACCGGGAAACACTGTTGGACCGGAAAACACTGGAAGGGCCTTCGTGCGCAGTGTCATTCACCGTACTGCCGGAGTTGGCGGGAGATTGGTTGGACGTGCAGGACCGCGCGGCGGTCCGTTCGGCAGGAGCATGTCTGGCAGAAATACACCGAACGCTCGGCGCCACCCATGTCGACGGATCGGTTTTCTCGTCGCGCAGCACCGGGTTGAAGGAGCGCATCGGTGGTTGGCTCGAGAATTTCGACCGCGGGTTCGCGCCTGAGGCAACGCGTAGGCTCGTGGGCCTCCTGGCGCGTGCGTCCGAGCTCGATGACCAAACTCAACTGGTACACAACGACTTCCGTGCAGCCAACATCTTGACTCGAAACTCTCGGACCACCGGAGTACTCGACTTCGACGACGTGGTGATCGACCACCGGGTGAGCGACCTGGCCAAGGCAAGCGTCTATCTGGGCACCCTGTTCACCGATTGGCGACCGACACCGATCGCGGTACGGCAGAGCCTGCGCGCCGGCTACGAATCCGTCCGTCCCCTCAGCCGATCCGAGACAGAATGGTTCGAGATCCTCGAACTGTGGCACGGCCTGACGGCAATCCCGGGTGAGAACGACACCGCCGGTTGGGCATCAGCGTTGTGACAAAAGTGGGGACGCCGGTACCGGCGTCCCCACTTCGCTTCTGATCACATCAGGATCCGGCGCGGATCCATTCTTCGAGATGCGGCGCCTCGGTACCGATCGTCGTGCCGTCGCCGTGACCGGTGTGAACCTTGGTCTCGGCGGGGAGCGCGAACAGCTTGTCGCGAATGGACCCGATGATGGTCGGGAAGTCTGAGTACGACCGCCCCGTTGCGCCGGGTCCACCGGAGAACAAGGTGTCGCCGCTGAACAGTTCCCCCGCCTCGGGCAGGTAGAGGCAGGTCGACCCCGGGGAATGGCCCGGTGTGTGGATGGCCAGAATGTCCGTACCCGCCACAGCAATACGCTGATCATCTTCCAAGCTCAGATGCTTCACCCCGGGGTGAGTCATCTCCCAGAGGACATCGTCGGCCGGGTTCAGGTAGATCGGAGCGTCGAGTTTCTCGGCCAGCTCCGGCGCAACGGTGACGTGGTCGTTGTGGCCGTGGGTGCAGACGATTCCGATCACCTTGCGTCCACCGATAGCGTCGATGATCGGCTGCGCGGTGTGAGCTGCGTCGACGATCACCACTTCGTTGTCGTCACCGATCAGCCAGATGTTGTTGTCGACGTCCCATGTTCCGCCGTCGAGGCTGAACGTACCCGAGGTGACGACGCGATCGACTCGCAATGTCACAGGACCACCACCGAACGAAGGACCTCGCCGCGGTGCATCGTCTCGAATGCCTTCTCGACCTCGTCGAGCTTGATGCGCTCGCTGACGAACTTCTCGAGCGGCAGACGCCCCTGCTGGTACAGGTCGACCAGAACGGGGAAGTCACGCTCGGGCAGGCAGTCGCCGTACCACGACGACTTGAGGGCTCCGCCGCGCGAGAAGAAGTCCACCAGCGGCATTTCCAGCTTCATGTCCGGCGTCGGAACTCCCACCAGCACTACGGTTCCCGCGAGGTCGCGGGCGTAGAACGCCTGCTTCCAGGTCTCGGGACGGCCGACTGCGTCGACAACCACGTCGGCGCCGAAACCTCCGGTCAGCTCCTGGACCGCTTCGACGACGTCGTCGACCTCGGTGGCATTGATCGTGTGCGTGGCACCAAGTTCCGTGGCCCACTCCAGCTTTCGTGGATCCCGGTCGATGGCGATGATCGTATTGGCACCGGCCAGGCGTGAACCCATGATCGCTGCGTCGCCGACGCCGCCACACCCGATCACGGCCACCGAATCACCGCGTCCGACGTTGCCGGTGTTCATCGCGGCACCCATGCCGGCCATGACGCCGCAACCGAGCAGTCCGACGACAGCCGGATCGGCCGAGGCGTCGACCTTGGTGCACTGGCCTTCGTGAACGAGCGTCTTGTCTGCGAATGCGCCGATGCCGAGTGCCGGCGTCAGTTCGGTGCCGTCTTCGAGCGTCATCTTCTGCTCGGCGTTGAACGTGTCGAAGCAGTACTGCGGGCGGCCACGCTTACACGCACGACACTGCCCGCATACTGCACGCCAGTTGAGCACGACGAAGTCGCCCACCTCGACGTGAGTGACACCGGGGCCGACGCTCTCGACGATGCCCGACGCCTCGTGCCCGAGCAGGAACGGGTACTCGTCGTTGATTCCGCCGTCGCGGTAGGTCAGGTCGGTGTGGCACACACCGCACGCTGCAATGGCGACCACTACCTCGTTGGCGCCGGGATCGGGGATCGTGATGGGGACGATTTCGACGGGGGCACCCTTGGATCGGGCGATGACGCCGCGTACCTGCTGTGGCATGGCTTTGCTCCTGGCTTCGTGCGATTGAGGACGTGTCGTCACATGGCGCCGTGTTTTCACATTGCGATATGTGCACTCGTTGAAAGGTTAGCCCGAAGTAGGTGCCCGCAACCCTGGTCGAACTGACTGACCGACCTGGCCGAAAGGACTAGGGTGCAGGCTTCACGCCGGCCTCGGCGCCCGCGGCGGCCGCCGCACCCCGACTCTCGACGCCCAATTTCCGCAGGACCCCGGCAACATGAAACTTGACTGTGCTCTCACTGACGCCGAGTCGCTCCGAGATTGCCTTGTTGCGCCGTCCGGCCACCAGATGCTCGAGTACCTCGAACTCCCGCGGTGCCAGTTCGGTGAGTACGTCGCGGTTCGGCAGCGCGACTGGGGCGTCGAGCGGGATGGTTGTGCTGATCCGGTTCCCCCACCCGGGCGTCGACTCGGATTCGACGGTTCCGCCCAAAGTCTCTACCCTCGAACGTAATTGGCGTTCCACGTCGATCACATCGGCTTCACCACCACCGTCGTCGCGGATGTCGATCGAGAGCGAAGCCGCGTCGAGGGTCCAGGCCACCCGGATTCGCGAGAGCGTCTGCTGATCCGACAAGGCCAAGACCGCGCCGCGGACGACCGCGCGGGCGCCGTGCGCCACTTCACCGGGTAACCCACGCCCGTCGACGGGTGGCTCCACCAACTCCAACGCGATTTCCCGATGCTTGAGCAGCGAACGCAATTCCCCACGCATCCGCGCAAAAGCGGTGGTGGTCGACTCCTCGGCCAACTCGCGGTGCACGTCGACGGCCGAACGCAGGCCGATCAGGGCCGAAGCCGCAGTCTCCCTGGCCGAGGTTCGAGCACGCGTGTCGTCGAGATCCGCCGAGCGCAGCGTCGCCAGCATCGTCTCGAGGGTGGCCGCATGCACCTCCGTCATCTCTGCCACGGTGCGTGCACGCTCGGACGACGCTGCCCGCGACTCGGCGAGATATGCCGGACTCGCGTTCCGCACCTGGAGCTGAATTCCGGTTGCAGTCACCGCGAACAGTGCCTGGATCAATTCGAGGGATGCCGCCTTCACCGGTCCGGGGTGCGGCGTCAGCACGAGTAGGGTGTCTGTTCGATCGAGCATCGCGAGCACTTCACGGTCCCGGCCGGCGATAGCGCATTTTCCCCGAAATATCTGTCCGACAGTGAGATCCGTGCGGATACGGTCGAGTTCGGCGATGGTCACACGATCGACGACAGCTGGATCCCCGGCAACCTTGCGCGGCCTACCGGTGCACTCACGGGTGAAGATCACCAGAGAGGTGTGCGGCGCCATGTCCGCGATCAGCGTCGAAAATCGTCGGCCGATTTCGGGAAGTGGTCCCACCAACACGTCTCGAAGGGCGGTGATCAGTAGCGCATTGTCGGTGGTGCTCACCGTTCAACGATAACCATCCGGTTCACTGGTGCAGCGTGGTCTTCATGAGCATCACGTTGTAGTCGGACCACGTGGTGGCGAGAAAGTAGAGGTCCTGCCCCTGCGACCAGGGGTGCATGTACGCGCCGTAGAGTCCCGGAACCTCGTCGGTGCCGATCACGACGTCCGGTGCGCTCCACGGGCCGGTCAGGTCCGAGGCCGTCCGCAGCACCAGCGCTCCCCACTCGTTGGAGTACATCGCGACGAACTTTCCGAGATAGTTGTTGTACTGCACCGACAGTTCGCTGACATCCCCGTCGAGAACTACTGCAGCGGCAGCAGGATTGTTGGGGACCCATGCCTTTCCGTCCCAGTATTCGTACGCCGCGACGTCCGCGATGGAGGCTTCCTTGACTCGCGAGAGACGCCCCTCGCCAAAGCGTCCGGCGGGGGTGCCGAAGTTGTAGACGTAACCACCGTCTTTGACGAAGGACCCCATCTGGAAGTTGTCGTTACCTGTCAACGGCAGATTGGGCCGGGACGAGGCCGGTTCGATCTGCCAGGTCTCACCGTTGTCGTGCGAGGACGCGATCTGCGAGAAGTTGGTGACCCACTCGCCCGACCCTCCCCACGAACGTATCGACATGTAGTTGACGTACTGAACGCCGCCCACGGAGATACCCGTCGTCGGAATGCTGCTGGTTTCGACGCCGGTGACTTTCAGACTTCCAATGATCTCGCGCGAGTGATTCGGTCGGTCGGTCGGTGAGGAGTCGATGTTCATGCCGTCGGACAGATTTCCGTCCGAGCTACGGAACAGGACGTTGCTGCGCCAGTCGCCGACCACCCCGGAGCACAGAGGGTCAGATCCGATACCGACGGTGTCACCGAAAGCTGTCAGGACCTGACCTGCGCCGTTGTCCCACATGATGCCCAGATCCGTGCCGAGAACGTTGAACCGCTCGACGGTTTGGTTGGGGCTCAGCGCGCCCGTGATGTACTCGACCGCCGAGGTGCGGCCTTGCAATTCCGGCAGTTTGCCATCCGTGCCGTTGAGCCAGGGAATCGGATTGGTCGGCCCACCTGATTGATCCAAGCTCCCGGTGACATTGCAATCCCACGGGGATGCATTGGCCTGGGTCGCCCCCAAGACCGCGGTCGACGCGAGTACACACGTCACTGCTGCTGTCGATATCTTCCGCATCCGGCGCATCGCTCCCCTTTCGCGGGGGAGATCCGGACTCTACGAGGTGTGTTGCTCGACCGGATCGGTTCATCCACCCACGAGAACACAAGGTAACAGGTAAATCGGTCAATCAGGACAAAACGGGCTTATTCGGTGGAGATGGATTTCAACCATTTCTCCATCACGGCTGCGGCAATCTCGAGTCCCTGCGACTCGGCTGCACTCAACTGCTGCATGAAGATGCGCGGACCGTCCGCTCCCAGCGAAGCATGCAGCGAATCGCGGTACTCGGCCAGTTCCATCCACTCGCGCGCCACCGCGGAGGACGCTTCGAGGTGAAACTGAACGGCGTAACTCTGCTTGTATCGGAAGAGTTGATTCGGATACTTGGCTGAACCAGCGAGCCGCACCGCGCCGTTCGGAATGTCGAAGGTATCCGAATGCCATTGCATTGCAGGAAATGTGGAGGGCAGATCTCCCCACACGGGATCTTGCCGGCCCTCGACAGTCAAGGTGATCTCCTCAACTCCGACTTCAGGCACAGCGCCCGTGTAGACGCGAGCACCCAGCGCCGCGGCGAGCAACTGCGAACCCAGACACACTCCCCACACCGGGACGTCGCTCTCGACCAGATCGCGAATGTATTCGATCTCGGATGCCAACCACTCGACCTCGCCCTGATCGCCGACGCCCATCGGCCCGCCCATCACGATCACGGCGTCGAACCGTCGATGTGCCGGAAGCGGGTCGGTGCCCAGAAGAACAGTCTGCACGTCTCCGTAGCTCTCCAGGACAGGCGAATACGCCGCTGGGGGTTCACACTGCGCGTGTCGTAGTTCCAGAAAATGCATGTAGGCAATTCCTCTCGAATCCGGTGCCGAAAGCCTATGGTTCTATTCGACATAAGGCACATCGACGGCGTCGGATGTGCTCTGCGCTCGAATCTCCGCTTTCATCGCCCCTTTACCGACAAGGAACGTCTGTGCGCGCACCACACCTCTTTTCGACATCGATTCGCCCGCCCTCAACTGCCGTTCGCATCGGACTCAGCGCATTCGCCTTGGCGTCACTTGCCGCGTGCTCAGGAACAAGCACCGACAGCGAGGCCGAATCAACATCCACCGCGACCACCACTGCAACCTCGACAACTCAACCCACGACGACTCAGGCTCCATTGACCACCTCGGTGATCGGTACGACGAATTCTCCACTGGCCACGACCCCAGTCGCCGCGGAAGTGACGCCCGCTGCAGCTCCCGCGGTCATGCCCAACGTCGTGTGCATGAATCTTCAAGACGCACAGGACACCATTCAGTCGGCCGGAGTCTTCTTCTCCAGAAGTGCTGACGCAACCGGCGCGGGTCGACGCCAACTGGTCGATTCCAACTGGATTGTCGTCGATCAGACACCCTCTGCCGGAAGTCCTTTCGGGGAAATCGAAGCCGTGCTCTCGGCCGTGAAGATCGGCGAACCGAACCCCTGCTGATCGGCTGAGTTCTCGAACTTCGCAATTCCGGGAACACTGCGCCTTACTTGACAACTACCTCCGACCTCCTTCACTGTAGTCAACATTACGAGTATCCAATATATTGGATGCGAAAGGTTGGATTGCAATATGAAGGTGCAACGAATACGGCAGAGCGTCAACTCTCCGGCGGCCATGAGCGACCCCGTCATCGGAATACTCGGAGGCATGGGGCCCGCCGCTACTGCCGACTTCTACTCCAAACTCGTTGCGCTGACACCAGGTTCGACGGATCAGGAGCACCCCAAAGTTGTCATCTGGGCCGATCCCACCGTTCCCGACCGGACATTGGCACTCACCGAGAACGGCCCTGACCCCACCCCCTGGCTGATCCGCGGTGCGCGCGTTCTCCGAGAGTCGGGCGCGACGACGCTCGCCATCCCATGCAATACCGCCCACGCCTTCCTGCCCGCCATCTCGTCCCAACTGGGACTTCCCGTCGTCCACATGATCGACGAAGTCGCTCGGCACATCCGGACGCTCTCACCCGCCGTCACATCCGTCGGACTGTTAGCCACCACGGGGACGGTCCGCACCGGGTTGTATCAACAATGGCTGTCGGAATACTCGATCGACGTCCTGGTGCCCGGACCTGCGATCCAGGACGAACTGGTGATGCCGGCGATCCGAGCAATCAAGAGCGGCAACGTCGGAGACGAGACCACCGACAAGCTCGTCAGGGCCGCTGATCTTCTCGTCGAATCGGGCGCGCAGGTCGTCGTGGCCGGGTGCACCGAGATTCCGCTCGGACTGCCCGCCGACGCCACAACCTGTCAGATCATCGATCCGGCAACAATTCTCGCCCGCGCTCTGCTCCGGCGGGTTGCGGATGCCCGGAGACACCCTTCGATGGTCGTTTCGGGCTGACCTGCAGCAGGGAGGCTGCAGAGTACGATATCCAGTATGTTGCGTGGCGGTAAACCGGTTGAGCGAGCACGAATGAGCGACATCGCTCTCGAACGCATTCGCGAAGCGATCGTCACCGGTGAACTGGCGCCGGGCTCGAAGATCAAGGACAGCGAACTCGCCGAGTATCTGGGACTGAGCAGAACTCCGGTCCGCGAAGCGCTCGCAAGGCTGGTCGACACCGGACTCGTGGAAGCGAAACCCGGTGCGTACACGCGCATCACCACCCTCGACCGCGGCGACGTCGAGGCAACACTCGCAGTCATCGAGGCTCTCGACCAACTGGCCGTCGTCACCGCTGTACCGAATCTCACCGACGAGATGATCGGGGCGATGCGTTCGGCCAACAAGGACTTCGCTGCCGCCGTCAAACGAAACGACATAGGCCGAGCCCTGACCGCAGACGATCGCCTACACAGCGTCATCATCGACGCTGCGGCAAATCCGCTGTTGAAGAAGCTGATTCACCAGGTTCACCCACAAATTCACCGCATCTACTACCGCAAGTTCTCGAGCCTTCTCGGCAGCCAGGACTCCGTCGACCATCACAACAAGCTGATCGAGCTGTGCGCAGACCACGATGCCGAGGCGGCAGCGACACTGTCGGCCGAACATCGACGCCATCTCGGCGGGCTGATCGGTGAACTCTTCGACGCCGACGAGTTCGCGCTCTCGGACTGACCGACGCCCGAAACAAGTTTCGGCGCTTGCCTATATTGGCCATTGCCGATATAAATGACTGGTGCATGCGTTCGACGTTCTCGGAGACCCAGTTCGGCGAAGAATCATGGAACTCCTGTCCAGCGGCGAGCGCTCGGCGGGTCAGATCGCCGAAGTCGTGGCAGCGGAGTTCGGAATCTCGCAACCGACCGCGTCCGGGCACCTGCGAGTGCTCCGAGAAAACGGATTCGCCACCGTCCGCAGCGAAGGCACCAGGCGTCTCTATGCCGTCGAGCCCGCGCCATTGCAAGAAGTGGACCAATGGCTCGACGGATTCCGGCAGTTCTGGAGCGGTCCTCTCGACGCATTGGCCACAGAACTCGCACGCGGGAAACGACGCGGCTCGAAGCGGAGCAGATCTTCACAACCGAATTCTTCCGACGAAGGAGACTCACAATGACCGAGATCGCGAACCAGGACACCAGCCTCACCGCGGTAGAGCGGAGCATGGGCAACCGCGAGATCGCCGAAGGTTCGGCTCGAACAGCCGTACTCAAGCGCCGCTACAACGCGTCGGTCGACGACGTCTGGGACGCCATCACGACCCCTGACCGCATCAACCGCTTCTTCCTCCCGGTGAGCGGAAACTTCCAGGTGGGCGGCTCGTACGCCTTCGAAGGCCAGGCAAGTGGCGAGATCCTGGCCTGCGACGCCCCACACCTGCTGCGACTGCAGTGGACACCGCCCGGCGATCGTGGATACAGCGATCAGGTCGAGATCCGGCTGACTGCCGACGGCCCCGACGCCACCTGGCTCGAGTTGGAGCACGCCTCCGTCGCCGATGTCTTCCGTAACGACCCGGACACCGGCTGCTACGGCGTCGGAACCGGCTGGGAAGGCCCACTTCACTACCTGGGCGAATACTTGCGCGGCACTCTCCCTGATGCGCCGAGCACCGAGTGGTACACCTTCGACGAAGCAGAGGAACTTCGTCTGGCCAACTTCCGAGGGTGGGAGTGGGCAAAGATCGAGGCAGAGCACGGCGGCCGATAACGCCCAATTCTTCGAAAACGGTCACAGGATGGCCGTTAGCTTTGTATCGTGACCGAGCTGGACGTATGTCCAGCAGTTTTGGTGGCTTCCTTTCGTGCCACACCTGCTTCGGTCCACGAGAAGAGAGCTCCACATGGCGCCACAACCCGTAGTCGACAACGCGGCCACGACGCGACGCACGCACATCATCCGGACAGTTCTCGCTGTCCTCGTCATCGCACCGCTGTCGATTGCGGCGTTCTACATGTGGGCACTGTGGGATCCGGGCGACACGGTCAACCGCTTGCCCGTCGCCATCGTCAACGCCGATGCGGGCACGGAACTCGACGGAACACGTCTGCAAGCCGGCGATGAAGTTGTTGCCGCGCTCGTCGAGAGCGGAGACGTTGCATGGAAGATCGTCTCGGAACAGGAAGCCGCCGACGGCGTCAACGACGGCACCTATTACTTCTCGGTCGTCATTCCGAAAACTTTCAGCGCGGATGTGGCCAGTGCCGCATCGGGTTCGGGCCGCAAGGCCGAACTCGACGTCTTGTACAACGACTACAACAGTCTGGTCGCCGGCCCGGTCGGTGAAAGCATCATCGCTCAGGTGCGCTCGGCGGTCTCCGAGTCGATCGGCGAGCAGTCCATCGACCAGGTGCTGGTCGGGTTGGGTGAACTCGGAACAGGATTCGGTGAAGCAGCAGCAGGAGCGCAACAGCTGTCCGATGGATCCTCCGAAGCGCTTGCCGGAACCAACGAGCTCTACGCTGGAAGCAAGGAACTCGCCACCGGCATGGGCGAAGCAAATCAGGGCGGCAAGGAGCTGGCCGCCGGAGCCGGCGAGCTGGCTGCCGGAGCTCGCGAAGCTGCTGCAGGCTCGGGCGAGCTGAGCAGCGGACTCAACCAGTTGGTCGGGGGCACCGACGAACTCGGCGCAGGCGCCCGACAGATCAGCGAAGTGGTCGACATGGTCACCACCCCGGTACTCGACCTCGCGGGGTCCTCGGACGCCGTCGTCGGTCAGATCGACGCCCTCACGTCGATGCTTCGAAACTCGGCCGATCCGGTCTCCGCCGGACTCGTCGAAGCCCTGGGTGGACTGCGGGCTTCCCTGACTGCACAACCGTCGGACGACGACGTGATCGGTCAGCTCGGTCAGCTTCGCGGCGGCGCGCGGGAAATCTCGCGGCAGCTCACTGATCCGAGCAGCGACTACCGTGGTGGGCTCCTTGCCGCCGCGGCCGGTGCAGGTGAACTCAACACCGGCCTGGGCCAACTGTCCGACGGTGCAGGCCAACTCGCTACCGGTGCACAGGAACTCTCCACCGGGCTGGGGCACTTGGACACTGGAAGTATTGCGCTCCGTGACGGTCTCGGGCAGCTATCGGCCGGCGTCGGCGAGCTCGACGCGGGCAGCGCGGAACTCGCCACCGGTTTGTCCGACGGTGCCGCCCAGGTACCGCAGTTCACGGACGACGAGCGCGCCACCACGGCCAATCTCCTCTCCTCCCCGGTTGCCGTCGACGCGCGGAACAACTATCCCGCAGCCGGTTTCGGACCGGGAGCCGTCCCTGCCGTGATCTCGGTGGCACTGTTCCTGTGCGGAATTCTCACGTGGTTCGTCGTCCGCCCACGACGCGGACGTTCACTGAACTCGCACACCAGCGTGGTACGTGAGGGGCTGCGCCGCTACCGCATTCCCGCCCTGGTCACCTTGGTCGCGGCGCTCGTGTTGTCGGTGGTGTCACTGACCGTGGCAAACGTCGAACCACCTAGTGTTCTGGCGATGATCGCAGTGATGATCCTGGTGGGTGCCGCCGCGGTCAGCTCGGGCAGGCTCTTCACCGTTGTGTTCGGTGCCGTCAACGGAACCTTCATCGCTTTGGGCGCCTTGATGATTCAGATCTTCGCCTTCGGCGCGGTATACCCCATCGAACAGATGCCGACGGTTCTGCAGTGGCTGCACGCTCTGATGCCACTCACGTGGGCGCGCAACGCCATGCGCATGGTCCTTGTCGGATACTACGGTCCGAAATTCTGGGTGGCGGCAATCGCTCTGGCTGCCTTGGTGATCGGAGCCGTCCTGTTCACCATCTGGTGGCGCCGCCGACAAGAACCGCCGACCGAAGCCGATGACGACGCGCCGATCACCGAGGAGATCGTGTACCTCCAGCAAACGCAAGAATGAGCCGGATCAGCGAAGGAGCGTCGTACGCATCAACATGACGTTGTAGTCGGCCCACGTGGTGGCAAGGAAGTACAGATCCGAACCACTGGACCACGGGTGGATGTATGCAGCGTAGATACCGGGAACCTCGACCAGATTGACCAATGTTTCCGGTGCCGTCCACGGACCGACCGGACTGGGAGCGGTTCGCATCACGATCGAACTGAACGCGTCGGCGTACATCGCCACGAACTTGCCGAGGAACTCGTTGTACTGAACGGAGACCTCACCGATGCGGCCGTCCATGACGGGTACGGCCGCAGCGGGATCGGCACGGACCCAGCCACTTCCGTTCCAGTACTCGTAGGCGGAAAGATCGAGGATCGCCCCCTCTGGCGCGCGAGAAAGTCGAACCTCGCCGGATCGTCCCGCGGGGGTTCCGTAGTTGTAGACGAACCCGCCGTCCTTCACCATCGAGCTCATCTGGAAGTTCTCGCTACCGGCGACGGGGGCGACACCCGCGGGAAGAACCCCACCGATGTTGGGGCGCGAAGTTTCCGGACGAGTGGTCCACGTTTCGCCGTTGTCCAAGGAGGTGGCAATCTGCGAGTAGTTCGTGCTCCACTGCCCGGCCTCGCCCCAGTTGCGCACCGACATGTAGCTCAGATACTGCACACCGTTCACTGCGATGCCGCTCGTGGGGATGCTGGAGGCCTCGACGCCCGGAATCTTCAGACCGGAAATGATCTCACGCGCCTGAGCTGTGCCGTCCATCGGCGCGCTGTCGATGCGCATACCGTCGGCCAGTACCCGATCCGAGCTGCGGAAGAGTACATTGCTTCGCCACTCGCCCACCAAACCGTCGCAGCCGGGGTTACGACTGAGCCCGGTGGTATCGCCGAAAGCGGTCAGAATCTGCCCCGCACCGTTGTCCCACATGATGCCGAGGTCGGTACCCAGGACATTGAAGCGATCAACTGTCTTGTTGGGACTGTATGTGCCGGTGACCTTTTCGATCGCGGTAGTACGACCGGACAGACCTGGCAACCCTCCGGTGTTGCCGTTGAGCCACGGCGCCGCATTGGCCGGACCACCGCTACTACCGACGCCACTGACTCCGACGCAGCCCGGCGCAGCCACCGCCGGCGAAGCCACCGCCGTGACGGCAGCAGCTGCCAGAGCAGCAACTACCCCGAACACCCCCAACGATCTCCCCGCGCGAAACATGACTCCCCCATGGCCGGGATTGTTGGTGTTGTCGTCGTCGTTCCCCCCGAACCTCGGACAATCTAGCAACTGCAGTCACAGACAACCCAATCAGACAAAGACGCGAAAAGGCCTGAAAGTCATAGTAGTTCAGACTTTCAGGCCTTTTCGGACAGAGAAGATCAGTCAGTAGGTCAGCGCGCTCCGCTCGCACCGCCGTCGAGTGGAATCACCGCGCCGGTCAGATAAGCCCCGGCACGTGAAGCCAGGAAAATGGCAAGACCTGCAGCATCCTGGGGAGTTCCGACCCGGCCCAACGGGACCGAGTCCGCCACAGCCTTTGCACTTTGCTCGTCCTCGAGGAGGAATGCCATCATCTTCGACGGGAACGGGCCCGGCGCAATGGCATTGACCGTGATCTGTTCCCCCGCAAGCGTTGCCGCGAGCTTGCGCGTCAACATGTGCACCGCAGCCTTACTGGCTCCGTACGAGAAGTTCTCCGAACCCGACACCACGAGTCCGTCGATCGATCCGATATTGATCACGCGCGCGGGATCTTCCGCCGTGGCTGCAGACCGCAACTGCGGCAACAGCTTCTGCGTCAGGAGGAAGATTGCCTTGACATTGATGTCGAAAATCTTGTCGAAGCCTGCGGCCGGAAAATCGTCGACGGGAGCTCCCCACGTGGCACCGGCGTTGTTGACCAGTACGTCGAGCGTCGGCGAAATCTCGGCGACCTTCGCAGCGAGGCTCTCGACCCCCTCGTCCGTGGACAGATCGGCCGGATGCGAAATGCAGGTGCCGAACTCCGAAAGCTCTCGCGCGGCTTCGTCACAGGCTTCGGCTTTTCGGGCCGAAATGACGACCGTCGCTCCGCCTTCGACAAACCCGCGAGCGATCATGTATCCGATGCCGCGTGATCCACCGGTGACCACAACGGTCTTGCCACTGACGTCGAACAGTCCCTCGATCAAGCTCATGCGACCTCGAAAAGCCCGGCAGCACCCATACCGCCGCCGATGCACATGGTCACCACCACGAGCTTGGCTCCGCGCCGTTTTCCTTCAAGAAGAGCATGGCCGACCAGACGAGCCCCCGTCATTCCGTACGGATGGCCGACGGAGATACCGCCACCGTCGACGTTGTACTTCTCGGGATCGATCCCGAGCTTGTCGCGGCAGTACAGGGCCTGAGAGGCGAAGGCCTCGTTGAGTTCCCAGAGATCGATGTCGTCGACCTTCAGGCCGTGAAGATCCAGCAGACGCGGAATCGCGAACACCGGTCCGATGCCCATCTCGTCGGGAGCGCAACCCGCGACAGCCATGCCACGGTAGATACCGAGAGGCGCCAACCCGCGGCGTTCCGCCTCGCCTGCCTCCATCAGCACCGACGCCGAAGCGCCGTCGGAGAGCTGAGACGAGTTGCCCGCAGTGATGGACGAATGAGCACTGACAGTCCCGTCGGCCAGAACCGGTCGCAGACTCGACAGCCCTTCCAACGTGGTGGAAGCGCGGTTGCCTTCGTCGCGGGTCAGCGTCACGGACTCGCTGCGGATCTCACCCGTCTCCTTGTCCTGCACCTGCTTGATCGAGGGCAGCGGGACGATCTCGAGATCGAACCGACCTGCGTCCTGGGCCGCTGCGGTCCGCTGCTGGGAGACGAGCGCGAACTCGTCCTGCTGCTCGCGGGTGACTCCGTAGCGCTCGGCGACGATCTCGGCCGTGTGCAGCATCGGCATGTAGATCGACGGCTTGTTTTCCTTCAGCCACGGATCAGCCGCGCGGAAGTTGTTCATGTGATCGTTCTGGACCAACGAGATCGATTCGACTCCGCCGCCGACCGCGATCTGCATTCCGTCGTCCACGATCTGCTTGGCTGCGGTTGCGATGGCCATGAGACCGGACGAGCACTGACGGTCGATCGTCATTCCGGAAACCGAGTCCGGAAGCCCGGCCCGCAGTACCGCTTGCCGCGCGACGTTGCCGCCGGAAGAGCCCTGCTGCAGCGCGGCGCCGAGGATGACGTCCTCGACCTCGCCACCTTCGAGGCCCGCGCGCTGAACTGCATTCGAAATGGCATGTGCAGCAAGCTCTTGAGCCTGAGTGTTGTTGAACGCGCCGCGGTACGCCTTACCGATCGGGGTACGGGCGGTGGAAACGATGACAGCTTGCCTCATCGGGGAAACCTTTCGTCGAACACGAAGTGCTGTGCGCCTTTATTAACCGCCGGGGGTTAATAAAGGCGCACAGCAAGAATCAGGGCTGGAACACGACGCGACCGACCGTGGTGCCGTCGCCGAGGCGACCAATACCGTCGGCAACGTCCGTCAACGACAGCCGCTCACTGATCAGTGGTTTGACCAAGCCGGCATCGGCGAGCTTGGTGAGCTCGACGTGGCAGTCGTCGATGGCCTGCTGGTTGTAGGCCTTGTACAGCCCCCAGTGCAGTCCGATGATCGAATAGTTCTTGATGAGAGCGTGATTGAGTGCCGGCTGCGGGATCGTGCCACCGGCGAAGCCGATGATGACGATCCGTCCCTCGAAGGCGATGCACTTGGTGGACTTCGCGTATGCGTCGCCGCCGACCGGATCGAAGACCACGTCGGTGCCCTTGCCGCCGGTGAACTCCTTGACCGCTGCCACGAAGTCCTCACTGTGACGGTCTACGACGAGGTCGGCGCCGAGCGTGCGCGCGTACTCGGCCTTGTCCGGGCCGCCGACGACACCGATCACCTTGGCGCCTGCCGCCTTGCCGAGTTGCACTGCCGCACTACCGACACCACCCGCAGCAGCGTGGACCAACAACGTCTCACCCTCGAGCAGTTGGGTGCGGCGATGTAGAGCGAACCACGCTGTCTGATAGCCGATGCTCAGAGCGGATGCTTCCGCGTCGTCGAGAGCCGACGGCGCCGGGAACGTGTTGTTCTGATCCAGTACCGAGTACTCGGCGAATCCGCCGGACGGCAGACTCGGATTACCGATCACCCGGTCCCCCACTGCGAATTTGGTCACCGATTCACCGACCGAGACCACTTCACCACAC
This sequence comes from Rhodococcus sp. MEB032, assembly GCF_030208925.1. NCBI lineage: Bacteria > Bacillati > Actinomycetota > Actinomycetes > Mycobacteriales > Nocardiaceae > Rhodococcus > Rhodococcus sp. MEB032. The sequence continues at coordinate 96,407 of NZ_JARVSY010000018.1, read as the reverse complement.
AGTTCGACACCGGGTGTGAAGGGCAGCGGCGGCTTGATCTGGTACTCACCGCGGCACATGAGGACGTCGGGGAAGTTGGCCGGAGCCGCCAGCACCTTGACCAACATCTCCGTCGCATTCGGGGTGGGATCCGCGGTCTCCTCCAACGCGAGCACATCGCGGGGTTGACCGAGTTCGTTGACGCGCCAAGCCTTCACAGCAATTCTCCAGACAGATAGTGGGTGAGTTTCAGGACGAGATCGGGAGGTCGACCAACTCGGCGAGGCGTGCCCGATGCTGATACGCGGTTCCCAGCGACAGCTGATCGCTCTTCGCCCGTTTGAGGTACAGGTGCGCCGGATACTCCCACGTCATTCCGATACCACCATGAAGTTGGACGCACTCCTCCGCAGCATGAACCGCGACGCCGCTGCAGAATGCCTGGGCCACCGTCGCTGCGATCGCCGCATCGGCGTCGCCGCGTGAATAGGTGTCCGCCGCATAGCGTGCTGCCGCGCCCGAAGAGCTGACTTCGAGCCAGAGATCGGCGAGGCGGTGCTTGATCGCCTGGTACGAACCGATCGCCCGGCCGAACTGCTTGCGCTCCTTCACATACGCGAGAGTCGTTTCGAGGCACCACTGAGCTACAGCGAACTGTTCGGACGCCAGAAGTGCGCTTCCGCAGAGCAACGCTTCCTCAACCGCTTGCGCCGCATTGCCGCTGTCGACACGGACCGACGACGAACCCGAGAACTCGACGTCCGCCAATCGGCGCGTCATGTCCAGGGACAGAACCGGCGTGACGGTAGCGTCGGCGATCCGAACGGTATGCAGCTCCAGGCCGCTCTCACCGGCAACCGGAACAACAAGAACATCGGACTCGGCGACGCCGGCAACCGTCGTGACGCTGCCGACGAGTCCACTCGCCGTTGCCTTGACAGTAGGTGTGAAAGTTCCTGGTGCAGTGGACAACGGGACGACCAGAGCAGCCGTCGAATCCCCCGCTGCCAATTGACCGAGCACCTCGGTCTCGCCGGCCTTCAGCAACGCCGTCGTCGCCAGCACCGCGCTGGTGAAGAACGGAACGGGAGCGACCGCACGTCCGATCTCCTCCATCACGACCGCCGCCTCACGCGTCGACGCACCTGCCCCGCCCAGTTCCTCGGGTACCAGCAGTCCCGCCAAACCGAGTTCCGACGCCAGCGACTTCCACAGCCCGGTGAAGTCGGCGGACACGTCGTCGTACGCCGTGACCACGGTGTCGGCGCCGGCCCGCTCGCTCAGCAGTCGTCTGACGCTGGCTCGCAGATCTTGTTCGGTCTCGGAGTACAGCAGATCGGCGCTCATCGGGGTAGGTCCTTCCAGGCGATGTCCTTGTCGACGCGATGCTCGGGCGGCAACCCGAGTACACGTTCTGCGATGACGTTGCGCAGGATCTCCGACGTTCCGCCCTCGATCGAATTGCCCTTGGCTCGCAGGTACCGGTATCCGGGTTCACGCCCGGTGAAGTCGACGGAATCCGGTCGACGCAGTGTCCAGTCGTCGTAGCGCAGACCGGCTTCGCCGTGCAATTCGAGGTCGAATCCAGAAATCTGCTGGGCCAAACCGGCAAACGCGAGCTTCATTCCCGAGCCTTCGGGGCCGGGCTGGCCGGCGGCGAGCTGCTGGCGCAGTCGCTCCCCGGTCAGACGCGCAACTTCGGATTCGGTCCAGAGTCGCATCAACTCGTCGTGCATCGCCGGGTTACGCAGCTCGGGCTCGTCACGCCAGGCCTGAGCGACCTTTCCGATCATGCCGCCCTCACGCGGTGCGCCCGAACCGATGGCAACACGCTCGTTGTTCAGGGTGGTGGTCGCAACCTTCCACCCCTGGCCTTCGGCTCCGAGGCGATTGGCGTCCGGAATCCTGACGTCCGTGAGGAATACCTCGTTGAATTCGGCCTCGCCGGTGATCTGACGCAGCGGCCGGACATCGACGCCCGGATCGGTCATGTCGCAGATGAAGTAGCTCAGACCCGCGTGCTTGGAACGTGACGGATCGGTCCTGGCCACGAGAATCGCCAGCTGCGCATTCTGCGCGCCCGACGTCCATACCTTCTGCCCGTTGACTATCCAGTCGTCGCCGTCGCGGACGGCGCGGGTAGCAACGGCCGCGAGGTCCGACCCTGCGCCCGGTTCACTGAACAGCTGGCAGTAGACCGTCTCCGCAGTCCACAACGGGCGCAGGAACTTCTGCTTCTGCTCCTCGGTGCCGAAGGCAGCGATGGTCGGTGCCGCCATGCCCAGTCCGATCCCGTTCTTGCCGGTGGCCGGGCCCGGTGCACCGGCGGCCTCCAGCTGAGCGTTCACCTGACGCTGAAAGCTCTGCGGTACACCGAGTCCCCCATGACCTTCGGGGAAATGAACCCACGCCAGTCCGGCGTCGAATCGTGCGCCGAGGAAGTCCGATACCGACACGCTGTTCGGATCGTTCTCCGCGAGAAGCGTGTTCACCTTCTCGGTGAGATCACGCGATACTGCCTCTTCGTCGAAAGCCATGCCCATTCCTTCGGTTCGAGCGGTGAGCGGACGGTCAGTCCTTCGGTCCACCGGCGACGTAGACGACCTGACCGGAAACAAAGCCTGCGCCTTCGCTGACAAAGAACGACGCGGTGTGCGCGATGTCCTCGGGCTGTCCGACGCGATTGACCGGAATCTGCGAAGCGGCAGCGGTCTTGAAGTCCTCGAAGCCGACGCCCATGCGCTCGGCCGTTGCGGCGGTCATCTCGGTTTCGATGAATCCGGGGGCAATAGCGTTCGCGGTCACGCCGAACTTGCCCAGCTCGAAGGCCAATGTCTTGGTGAAGCCCTGCATTCCGGCCTTCGCAGCGGAGTAGTTGACCTGTCCACGATTACCGAGAGCCGACGTGCTCGAGAGGTTCACGATGCGGCCGAACTTCGCTTCCACCATGTACTTCTGCACCGCACGCGACATGAGGAACGCTCCGCGCAGGTGGACGTTCATCACCGAATCCCACTCGGCAACACTCATCTTGAACAGAAGGTTGTCGCGAGTGATGCCGGCATTGTTGATCAGCACGGTAGGTGCACCCAGTTCTGCGGCAACACGATCCACTGCTGCAGCAACCGAAGCCTCGTCGGAGACGTCAGCGCCGACGGCCAGTGCCTGTCCGCCTGCGGCCTTGATCGCGTCGACGGTTCCGGCACACGCCGCTTCGTCGAGGTCGAGCACGGCGACGGCAAAACCGTCTTCCGACAGTCGCTTCGCTACTGCCGCACCGATTCCGCGTGCTGCACCCGTGACAATTGCGGTTCTACGTTCCTGGCTCACTGGCCCTCCATACTTTCGTGATTCGACGGACACCGGACGATCTCGTCAGATCCCGGCCTGATCTGCAATTTCCCTGGCTTTGGCGACCAAGGCGTCAATACGTTCCACGGTGGGAGTTCCGCTCTCGGCGGCATTCTGCGGTTCGTCGCGGGCGCGACGCATCACGCCCTCGGCGATCACGGCAATCTTCCACAGTCCCAACGTGTGCCAGAACTTCAGCGCAGCAGGATCCCGTCCGGTGGCCTCGAGATAGATCCGGGAGATCTCCTCTCGCGAGGGGAATCCCGGGAGTGCCGACGCCGGGAAATCGCCGCCGGTATTCTCACCAGCCGCCGGCCAGTACGCCAACAAGCTTCCGACGTCCGCCAACGGATCACCGAGTGTGCACAGTTCCCAGTCGAGGGCCGCGACAACTTCGCCGTTGCTCGCCGAGGTGATCACATTGCGTAGGTGAAAGTCGCCGTGCACCAACGTGGTTTCAGTGTGATCCGGCTGGGCTGCAATCAGGCGTCGGGTGAGATCGTCGAGATCAGGGCATTCCCGCGTCTTCGACTGTTCCCATTGACCTCCCCAACGCTTCAACTGCCGTGCAGCGTAGGGCTTGTGGCTTGCCAGGTCGTCGAGACCGGCCTGCTCGAGGTCGACGGCGTGTATCTTCGCCAGCGTCTGAGCGAGCGAGATTCCGATTGCCCGGCGACGATCTTCCGACAACGCCTCCGCAAGAGGCATTCGGTCCACCACTTCGCCGTCCACGAATTCCATGAGGAGCAGCGGAACTTCGGTGACGGCAGGATCCTCGGTCAACCCGAATACTCGCGGCGAAGGCACGTCGGTGGATTCGAGAGCGCTCAGGATTCGAGCCTCACGCGCCACGTCGTGAGCCGAGGCCAGCAGATGCCCCAGCGGTGGGCGTCGTAGCACCCAGCGATTGCCGTCCTGATCGCGAACCAGGTACGTGAGATTCGACTGCCCCAAGCCGATTCGATCGAAGGACAACGGCCCGGAAAAGTCGATCCCCAGGCCTGCGATCCACCCGGTGACCGCTTCGGTATCGAGTCCCACTACTCCGACGCTAGCCACCGACGGACGCTCCCTGCCGGAACGGGAGTGCGTCACCCAACAACTGGCCACCGTCGATGGTCATGATCTCGCCGGTGATCCACTGGGCTGCATCCGAAACCAGGAAGGCAATGGCAGCGGCCACGTCCTCGGGTTCACCGATGCGTCCGAGAGCAGTCGACGCGGACACCGCTTCTTCGTGTTCTTTCCACAGAGCTTCGGCGAGTTTGGTTCTCACCACTCCCGGCGCAACGGCGTTGACACGAATCTTCGGTGACAACTCGAGCGCCAACTGCTTGGTGATGTGGATCAGAGCAGCCTTCGACGCGTTGTACGTACCGATTCCCGCCTCGAACGCCATGCCGCCGATCGAAGCGGTGTTGACCACGGAACCACCGTGCTCGCCCATCCAGGCCCGCGCTGCGAGGCCGGTCCACAGGACTGGAGCCCACACGTTGACGTCGAAAGTCTTGGCGAAGCGCGAGTGATCCTGGTTGATGATCGGCCCGAACGACGGGTTGGTGCCCGCGTTGTTCACCAAGATGTCGAGACTGCCGAAACGCTCGATCGTCTGCTCGACGCACTTGCGTGCAGCATCCTCGTCCGTCGCGTGAGCGCCGACGCCGATCGCGTTGCCGTTCACCTGCGCGGCAGCCGCATCTGCGGATTCCTGTGAGCGCGAAGTCAGTACGACGTTTCCGCCCGCCGCCGCAATCGCCTGCGCGGTCGCGAGGCCGATGCCCCGCGATGCGCCTGTGACGATTGCCGTCTTACCGGTGAGATCCAGTCCTGCCATGTCAGTTCGCCTTGACTTCGCGGTACTTGCGCAGTTCCTGCTTGGCGATGGCGCGCTTGTGCACCTCGTCCGGGCCGTCGGCCAGGCGAAGGGTGCGCATGTGGGCGTAAGCCATCGCGAGCGGGAAGTCGTCGGTGACGCCGCCACCGCCGTGAACCTGGATGGCGCGGTCGATGATCTTGAGCGCGATGTTCGGTGCCGCAACCTTGATGGCTGCGATCTCGGTGCGCGCTTCCTTGTTGCCCACCGTGTCCATCATGTGTGCGGCCTTGAGCGTGAGGAGTCGAACCATCTCGATATCGATACGAGCCTCGGCGATCCAGTCCTGGATATTCGCGTTGTCACTGACGGGCTTCCCGAAGGTGATGCGGGTGGATGCGCGCTTGCACATCAGTTCCAGTGCGCGCTCGGCCATTCCGATTGCACGCATGCAGTGGTGGATGCGGCCGGGGCCGAGGCGGGCCTGGCTGATCGCGAATCCTTCACCCTCACCGGCGAGAATGTCCTTGGCCGGGACGCGCACGTCCTCGAAAGTGATCTCGCCGTGTCCTTCGCGGTCCTGGTAGCCGAAAACCGGCAGGTTGCGCAGGATCGTGACGCCGGGAGCATCGATCGGCACGACCATCATCGACTGCTGACGGTGGGTGGCGGCATTGAAGTCGGTCTTACCCATGACGATCAGAACCTTGCAGTTCTGGTGCAAGGCGTTGGAAGCGAACCACTTACGGCCGTTCAGCACGTACTCGTCGCCGTCACGGTCCATACGGAGCTGGATGTTGGTGGCGTCGGAGCTGGCAACCTCGGGCTCGGTCATCGCGAAAGCGGAACGAATTTCGCCTTCGAGAAGCGGCTTGAGGTACTTCTCCTTGTGCTCGTCGGTGCCGAAGAGCGTGAGCACCTCCATGTTTCCCGTGTCCGGAGCGGCGCAGTTGGTGGCCTCGGAGGCCAGGTGGCTGCGGCCCATGATCTCCGCGAGCGGTGCGTATTCCAGGTTGGTCAGGCCGGGGCCCCATTCGGGATGGGGATGGAAGAGGTTCCACAGCCCGCGGGCCTTGGCTTCCTTCTTCAAGTCGTCGATGATCGGCGGCTGAAAGTGCGGGTTACCGGACTCACGCATCTGCTCTTCGTAGACCGCTTCGGCCGGGTAAACGTGCTTGTCCATGAAATCGAGCAGTTCGGCCTGGTACTTCTTGGTGCGATCCGAGAACTCAAACACTGACATGTGAACTCCTGACAGAGAGGGAAGGAAAATTGGGGGCTCGATGTTCGAGATGGCTGTTGACACCCTCGACGACATCCGGGCCGTGAAATGCGTTCAGCATCAGCGATTCCGCATGCCTGGCGGAATCAGTGAAGGTCGAGTGCGCGTCGGCACTCATCTGAGATTTGATGACGGAGAGGGACGTCGGCGAGCAGTTCGCCGCGATGTCCTCGGCGTAAGCAATCGCCGCATCCAGAACGTCACCGCCGGTGACCAGGTGGTCGATCAGACCGATGCGGTACGCCTCGTCGGCGTCCACCATCCGGCTGGAAAGCAGAAGATCGACTGCTCGACTGTGCCCGACCAAGCGGGGCAACATCCAGGAGATGCCGTACTCCGCAATCAGGCCTCGACGCGCGAACGCGGTAGTGAATCGTGTTGCGCTCGAACCGAAACGAACGTCGCAGTACAGAGCCTCGACCATTCCGAGCCCGGCAGCGACGCCGTTGACGGCGGCGATCAGCGGCTTGCGGATGGTGGTCGGGAAATGACGGTCTCGCGGCCGGACAAGATCACTTTCGGAGACTTCGCCGACGTTCTTCAAATTGCCGAGGTCAGCCCCCGAGCAGAATCCTCGGCCGGAGCCGGTGACAACAATTGCTCGGACACTGGGATCTTCGTCTGCCACGGCCAGAAAGTCGTAGTACTGATCTTCGAGCTCGTTGGTCCACGCGTTGAGAACGCGGGGCCGATTGAATGTCAGAACCAGCACCGCTCCTCTCTGCTCGGAGAGGACGAGTTCCTCGGTCATCGTGTTCCCGCGAGGAGCGACGCCTGGTACCGGCGCATCCCGCGCAGCCAACGGTCGTAGTCGGCGCCCTTCTGCCGGTACATGTCCAGCACGTTCTTGTGCGGAAGGATGAGAAACTCTTCGGCATCCACTGCCGCAAGAACGATTTCGGCGCATTCGGCAGGCTCGAGAACATTGCCTGCCGCAAGCACGGCTCCGGTTGCGGCCTTGCCGACCGGATCGCCGGAGTTCTCACCTTCGTAGAGAAGCTTGGTGTTGACGCCCATCGGGCACAGGCAACTGACGCGAACACCCTGATCTCCGTAGGTGATCGAGAGCCACTCGGCAAACGCGACCGCGGCATGTTTGGTCACCGAGTACGCGGCGGACCCGACCTGACTGAGCAAGCCGGCCGCAGAGGCCGTGCTGATGAAGTAGCCCTCCCCGCGCTCCGTCCAGCCGGGGACGAGGAGCCTGGCAGCGCGAATGTGGGCGCGAACGTTGACGTCGATCGTCGTGTCCCAGACGTCTTCACTGATGTCGAGGCCCATGCCACCGGTAACGCCGGCATTGGCGAAGTAGAGGTCGACCGGGCCGAATTCCTTTTCCGCCTGCGCGATCAGGCCCGCAATGACCGTCTCGTCGGAGACGTCGCCACCGGCAGACACGGCCGCTCCGGGACGCTCCGCGTTGATCGCCTCTGCTACTGCCGAAGCTGCTGCCCCGTCCAGGTCAGCCACTACGACGCGAGCACCCTCGGCAGCCAGTCGCTCGGCCAGTGCACCGCCGATTCCCCCGCCGCCACCGGTGACAATTGCTACCTTCTGGGCAACCTTCATGAGCGATTCCTCTCGCTTGCGTCATACCTACGCGCTGACAGTGATCCACGTCTCCCCTCATGTATAGTTGAATCCGGCGTCAGTTTCAACCGTCGAATCGCGACGGTCACCCGAACGGCCCGTTCCGTCCTCCTGAACTGCGAGTAAAGGGATAACGATGACTGAAAACCAATTGCCCGTCCGCCCGTCCACCTTCGCCGAGCTCGAGAAGCTCATCGGCCAGGAACTTGGCCCGACGGAGTGGTACGACATCACCCAGGAGCGCATCAACGCGTTCGCCGAAGCCACAAACGATCATCAGTGGATTCATGTCGACCCGGAACGAGCCGCATCGAGCCCGCTCGGCAGCACGATCGCGCACGGACTCTTCAGCCTCTCACTGGGACCCCAGTTCTCCTACCAACTCATCCACTTCGACGGCTTCGCCCACAGCCTCAATTACGGCTACGACAAGGTTCGCTTCCCCGCTCCCGTTCCCGTGGGATCCCGGGTCCGGATGCGCGCAACCGTCGTGTCCGCGGAGCAGTTGCCCGGCGGAATCCAAGTGAAGATGAGCCAGGTGGTCGAGCGCGAGGGTTCCGACAAGCCCGTCGTGGTCGCCGAATCCGTCGCTCGCGTCGTCGAAAAGAGCTGAACCGAAAAGAGCTGAACCGAAAAGAGCTGAACCGAGACTGGGACGCCCGGCCGCTCGAACATCGATGCAGCCGGGGCGGCCCACCTCGTCAGAGACGGTCGGGGAACTTCAGAGCGTTCGCCCACAGATCGGTCACAGTGGCGACAATCTGATCGAACTCCAGTGAACGCCCGTCCACCTCACCCTCACGAAGGGTGAACAGACTGTAGGCGAGTCGACTCACCATGCCGGACAGAGCAATCGACGCCGTCATCGGATCCAGCGCCGTGTCCGCGATGCCGCGGGACTGCAGATCTGCGATCCCGCGGGCATTACGGCGTATGAACGCATTGGCACGCTCGCTGCGGAACTTCCGGAACTCCGGGTCGATGTGAGCAACCTGCTCCATGAGCCCCATCAACTTCGCATTGCGTTGATACGCGGCCAGATACGCTCGATTACTTGCCTCGAGCACGGCGTACGGATCGTCCGCGCTCGCAACGCGTCCCATGCCCGGGTGCATCATGTCGTCTCGCGCGACCTCGAGGACGGCGGCGAACACCTCTTCCTTGTTCGCGAAGTACGTGTAGAACGATCCCGTCGCGCAACCGGCTTCTTTTGCGATGTCGATCAAACGTGCATCGAGATAGCCACTGCGCTCGAAAACCTTACGGGCAGCAGCAACCAATGCCGCACGCGTGCGTGTCCCCCGCTCGGTGGTCGGTCGATCCCGGAGCAGCGCGGGCGGAGCCACCGGTAAGGCGGCAATTCGCGATTCGTCGTCGAGCACGGTGCGCTCCTCATCCTTCCGATCAACATCATTTTCGGGACAATCCCAGCAGACTCGATGTTGACGCCGGATTCAAGTGTACGCTCTGGTGAGACCCAGGACACACAATCGGTCGATTCCTCCCGAAAGGCAGAACCATGGTTAGCGTTCTCGACCCGGTGACCCGTCACGCGGAAGCCACTCCGGAAAATATTGCAATTCGCGGCACGGATAGTCATTGGACATACCGACAGCTCCACGACGCGTCTCTGGCGTTTGCCGGCCGCATTCGCGACGAAGGGTTGAGCATCGGCGACCGGGTTCTGCTCGCGGCGCCGTCGGTGCCTGAATTCATCGTGGCGTACATGGGGATTCAGGCTGCAGGTTGTGTCGTGGTGCCCATCAACACGATGTCGGCGCAACCCGAAGTCGAGTACGTACTGGACGACGCCGAGATTTCGCTGGCGATCGCCTGGCACCAGCTCGGTCCCGCAGTTCAGGATGCAGGGAGTGCGCGCGGCGTCCCGGTGTGGACGCTCACCGAAGAATCGGCGAAGGCCGACCATCCACCGGCAACGGTGGTCGACCGCGACACAGCGGACACCACGGCGATTCTCTACACCTCCGGTACCACCGGACGTCCGAAGGGAGCTCAGCTGACAGTCGGGAATCTGTTGTCTGCCGGTGAGATCGGCGCCGAGAGCAGCCGCGGAAATCCCTCGGACCGCACCGGTACCGGACTGCCGCTCTTTCACATCTTCGGCCAGGGTTCGGTCATGATGGCAACCTTCACCGGCGGCGGATCACTGTCCCTGCTCGCCCGGTTCGACCCGGCCGCCATGCTCGACCTGGTGCGTCGGGACAAGCTCACCATCATGGCGGGCGTCCCCACCATGTGGAATGCCATGCTGCACGCCGCAGCCGACGTGGACAGCTCCGACTTCGAACAACTGCGGATCGCAATCTCCGGTGGCGCATCACTTCCCGGTGAAGTCGCTCGCGCCTTCGAAGCACGGTTCAACTGCACAATCCTCGAGGGCTACGGCCTGACCGAGACGAGCGCATTCGGAACTTTCAACAGCATCGACCGCGTCGCAAAGATCGGATACACCGGCCGCGCCGTACCGCGCACCGAGGTCGAGGTCCGTGATCACGACGGAAATGTCTGCCAGGCAGGCACAGTGGGCGAGGTATTCATCAAAGGACCGACGGTCATGAAGGGCTACTGGAAGCGCCCGGCCGACACGGCCGCCGTCCTGTCCGACGACGGATGGTTCCGCACCGGAGACCTCGGCGAGACCGACGCCGACGGTGACCTTCGCATCGTCGACCGCGTCAAGGACCTCATCATCCGCGGTGGATACAACGTCTATCCAGGCGAGGTCGAAGAGGTGCTCTACCAGCACCCCGACATCATCGAGGCCGCGGTGATCGGTATACCCGACGACTACTACGGCGAGGAGGTTGCGGCGGTGGTGGCCGTTCGCCCAGGCTCCGACCTCGAAGCAGATGACGTCACCTCGTGGGCTCGGGAACGTCTGTCCGCCTACAAGATTCCGCGGGTCGTCCAGTTCATCGACGCGCTCCCGAAGGGTTCGACGGGAAAGATCCTCAAGCGATCGATCGACCGCACCGAACTCCGCGCCCAGAAGCAGAACTGAAAACACAGGTGAACCCCGGCGAGATTTCGCCGGGGTTCACCTGTCCATGCGCTCAGAGTGCCCTGTCCATGCGCTCAGAGTGCGTCGAAGTACTCGATCTGCGGGGCGCCTGCGAGGAAGGGCGCCATCGCCTTTCCAGCGGCCTGGAAATGCTCGGACGATCCATGGGCCTTGATCGCAGCACTGTCTTGATACAGCTCCATGAACTTGTAGGAATTCGTATCCGTCTTCGAGCGGATCAGTTGATACAGAACCGTTCCGGGCTCTTCCGTGCGCACCTTCTCGGCAAGTTCGGCGACTACGGCTTCGAACTGTTCGCCGCTTCCGTCTTTGACGGTGATATCCGCGATGACAGCAATCATTCATTCCTCCAAAAGTGTTCCAGCAGTATTCGAGTGTTACCGAGAACCTACAGTTTCACTGCATGGGCAGTAGTCCGAACGTCGATTCCAACTGACTGCGAGTGCTTTCCGCATCGGTGTGGAGAATGCCGGCGATCCCCAATCGTGCCGCGCCGTCGAGGTTCTGTTGCAGGTCGTCGATCATCACGGCGCCTTCGGGCGCAACACCCAGCCGCTCGCACGCGATGGTGTAGATCTGACGAGAGGGCTTACGAATCCCGATTTCCGAGGAGATCACCACTTCGTCGGCGAGGTCCTCGAGCACAAAACCCGCGTAGCAATCACGCCCGAAAGCATTGGACACGAGCGCAACAGGGTGACCCGCCGCTCGGACGTCGGCAATCAGTCGCACCATCTCTTCGTCTCGGACAAGCCCGGCCTGCATACGGTCGACCAACCCTTCGCTGTCCACGACGGCGCCGTGCGCTCGTAGCCGTTCCCCGAATCCTGCTTCGAAGGCCTCCTGGTCGATCTTTCCGGATTCGTGATCGGAGAGCAGCTTCTTCGAGACGTCGTCGCGGGAGAGCAGGGTCAACGGAAGTCGTGGGTCGCCGCCAAGCGAGGCCCCGAAATCTTCGAAGGCCCGCAGCACACTGGAGGTGAGAACTCCACCGAAATCGACGAGCACTGCCGTACGCGTGGGTGTCATTGCTCCATCAGACACCAAACATGAACCCGGCGTCAACATCAATTTTGGCGTAGCGAGAATTGCAAAGTGTTGATCCACAACCGGTTGACGGTATCGAGCAGACCGTCGAAGGTCACTCCGGCGGCGCCGTCCTCGCCGCCGCGGGATACGAAGTACCCGAACGCAAGTCGACTGATCATCCCGGAGAGTGCCCGAGACGTCAGTAGCGGATCCAGATTCGCGTCCGCCAGTCCGGCCTTCTGCAGCTTCTCGATACTGCGCGCGTTGCGTCGAACAAACGCGTCAGCACGCTCGAGGCGGAGAACCCGGAACTCCGGATCGATGCTTGCTACCTGCTCGAGCAGTCCCATCAGCTTCGCGTTCCGTCGGTATGCCTCGAGGTACGCGCGGTTACTCGCCGCGATGACCTCAGCAGGATCCGCGCCTTTCGGAGTGTGCGGCATACCCGGATGCATCATGTCTTCGCGTGCCAACTCCATCACTGCCGCGAAGATCTCTTCCTTGCTCGCGAAGTAGGTGTAGAAGGTACCCGCCGAGCACTGCGCCTCCACAGTGATGTCGATCAGCCGCGAGTCCAGATAGCCGGACCGTTCGAAAACGGTGCGGGCCGCATCGATCAACGCTCGACGCGTACGCAAACCACGCTGAGTGGAGGGGAGTTCCCGTGACACTGTCGACGAAGCATCTTCGGAGCCTGTGCGTGCTGCAGCCATGCTCCAGTTATACGTCAGACGCCCGCTACCGGTGACCGATAGCGGGCGTCTGCTCGAAACCGAAAGAGTTACTTGGCGTACAGGTGCGCGCCCGGAATTGCGTTCGGATCGTCCCGAACTTCCTTCGGGTTGGTCTCTTTCAGCACCCAGGCACTGAAGAAGGTCACCAAGCCCATGAGGGCTACGAACACGGCAACCCATGTCGTGGTTCCGGTCTTCGCGATAAGTGCTGTCATGATGAACGGAGTGCCACCGCTGACCGTGATCGCAGCCAACTGGTAGGCCAACGATGCTGCCGAGTAGCGCACGTTGGGTGCGAACAGCTCACCCATGTATGCCGCGATCGGCCCGTAGGTCATCGACTGGAACACGCTGCCAACCGTCACCGCGATGAAGAACAGCGGCAGGGACTTGGTGTTGATCAACCAGAAGTACGGGAATGCCCAGACCACGATCGCCGCGGCGCCGATCAGGATCATCGGACGACGACCGATCTTGTCGGACATCTTCCCGGACCACAGCACCACGCCGACTGTCAGCAACGCGCTCAGGAGCGAGATGATGAGCAGTGAGTTCCGCTTCAACCCCAGTTCGGTTGTGCCGTAGCTGAGCACGCCGGCGATGCTGATGTAGAACAGTGCATTGGTGGCGGCCAGAAGTCCGCAACCGAGCAGAATCTTGCGCCAGTGATCCTTGAGCGCCTGCGCCAGTGGAGCCTGAACGACGACGTCCTTTTGGTTCTTCTTGGCGTCTTCCTGCAACTCGAGGAATTCCGGCGTGTCCTCGACCTTCGTCTGGATGTACAGAACCACAGGGAAGAGCAGCGCGCTGGCGAAGAACGGAACTCGCCAACCCCAGCTCAGGAATGCATCATTGGAAATGGTCGCGGTCGCGACGAGGAAGACCAGGTTGCCCAGCACTACACCGAACGAGACACCCATCTGACCGAAAGTGCCTGAGAATCCGCGCTTCTTGGGACTCGCGGATTCGGTGAGGAGAAGGACGATTCCGCCCCACTGGCCACCGCAGGCGAGACCTTGGATGAATCGCAGTGTCACCAGAAGAATCGGAGCGACGACGCCGATTGCCGAAGCACTCGGGATCGCGCCGATCAGGAACGTCGCGACAGCCATCAGCAACAGGCAGGTGACGACAGCGGGCTTACGCCCATACTTGTCGCCGAAGTGTCCGGCGACCAAACCGCCGATGGGGCGGGCAACGAAGCCGGCCCAGAACGTACTGAACGAGAGCAATGTGCCCATCAGTGCGGATGAATCGGGGAAGAACACATGCGGAAAGACCAGTGCCGCAGCCGTTCCGTACAAGAAGAAGTCGTACCACTCGATGGAACTGCCGAGCAGTCCCGCGCCTAGAAGTTTGCGGTGCGCCTTCTTCTTCTTCCGTTCCTGATCGGACAGGCCCCCTGCCTGCGTGCTCGAATCCACTGCCGATCTCGTCATGGGTTACTCCTCGATGGGTCGGACGCTCGTCGCGCCGGGAGTTGAGAAGCGGAACCGGGCCAGAAGTAGAAACTGACACCAACTTCAACTCTGTGGCGTTGCAATCAGTCTGCGATACAAAAAGAGTGATGTCAATCACTGAAATGCATTGCCGCATAGGGGACTAAATCCCCTACCGATGCTCGTCAGCCACCACGACGAATGGCCGGCTCACCTTGTCGGCGGCCGGCAATTCGTTTGTCAGGCAGATCTAGTTCGGTACCCGCAGTTCACGACGAAGAATCTTGCCGCTCACTGTTTTCGGGAGGTCATTCATGACCTCGACGATGCGTGGATACTTGTATGCTGCAAGCCTTTCCTTGCAGAACTCGACCAGATCCTCGGTGGTCGCCTCGGCACCGTCCTTGAAAGACACGAAGGCCTTCACGGTTTCGCCGCGATACGGATCCATGACACCGACGACAGCAGCCTCTCGTACGGCGGGGTGTTCGTAGAGAACATCTTCCACTTCGCGTGGCCACACTTTGAAGCCCGACGCATTTATCTGATCCTTCATCCGGTCGACGATGTAAAACCAACCGTCGCCGTCCATGAATCCGATGTCGCCGGTGTGAAAACGCCCGTCCGGCATGGCATGTGCGGTCTCGTCCGGCTTGTTCCAGTATCCGAGTGCAACCTGGGGACCGGAGACCACGATCTCGCCGTACTCCCCGACCTGTACCGGCTTGTCGTTCTCGTCCACCACCTCGGCGTACGTATTCGATACCGGTACG
This sequence comes from Rhodococcus sp. MEB032, assembly GCF_030208925.1. Taxonomy (NCBI): domain Bacteria; kingdom Bacillati; phylum Actinomycetota; class Actinomycetes; order Mycobacteriales; family Nocardiaceae; genus Rhodococcus; species Rhodococcus sp. MEB032. The sequence continues at coordinate 81,374 of NZ_JARVSY010000018.1, read as the reverse complement.
CCGACAGCAACGGCCCCCGACGCCGGATCTACCGGCGCTTCACGCGAATTCGGCACCACGATTGCCGGGCTGTTCGTCTCGGTCAGCCCGTAGCCGTTGTGAATGTAGTGACCGAACTTCGCCCGGAACGCTTCCAACGCCGCGTGCGGGATCGGCGCGCCACCTGAATACACCGACTCGAGAGAGCTCAAAGATTCCTTCGAGACTGCGGCGCTGTCCGTCCACGCGATGAATACCGTGATCGCTCCGATGATCGCGGTAGCCCGATGCTCCGAAATTGACTCCGCTGCAACGATGGGATGGAATCGGCAGGTCAGAATCGTGGGCGCGCCGGCCAGGAGTGGAGCCGCGACGTGCCCGATCAACCCGGTGATATGGAACAGTGGCGCCACCGCAAACATCGCGCCGCCGGGGCGCAACCCCAGCCAGTCCCGATAGATCTGCGCTGCGAACACGACATTTGAGTGCGAGTTCATCGACCCCTTCGGCGGGCCGGTTGTCCCTGACGTATAGGGAAGGTAGGCAAGGTCTTCCGGGGACAGATCGACCTCCTCGGGCTTCTGCCCTCGATGAGCCTCGATCAATTCCAGTAGATCCGGAAATCCATCGTGCCGAATCCTGGACGCCGAACCGAAGATCCGTTCATCGTCGCGCGACTGAAAATCCAGTTGCGACGTGGTGATCACCCGTCTCACTGCGGTGCCCTCGGACGCAGTCGCCACGGTCTCGGCCGAGGACTCGAGACAGATGACTGCCGCCGCTCCGCTGTCGGCCAGTACGGTGGACAGCTCACGGTCGCGGTACATCGGATTGACCGGAACGACGACGGCACCGAGCTTCCAGACCGCGACTGTCGCGATCACGAACTGCGGAACATTCTGCAGGACAAAGGAAACTCTGTCTGCGAACCCGATTCCATCCTTGGCGAGGGCTACGGCAAGCGCATCCGACATCTCGTCGAGCTCGGCAAAGCTGACGGTCCTGTCGAAGTACCTGATGATCGGGGCAGTGCGATCGCGCTCCAGCGAAGCACGGAACATCGCGAGGGCGTCGACGTGCTCGATGTCTACGTTCGGCGGAGTGTCGGCGTCGTAATTGGCGAGCCAGGGCTTGCTCTCGTACACGTTGGTCATATCTCAGCTCTCGAAGTACCGACGTGGGTTGTCCACCAGCATCGCCTTGACCTGGTCTTCGGTGACACCACGTTCGAGCAGCGCCGGAATGACATCATCACTGATGTGGGTGTAGTTCCAGTTCGGAAGTGCCGCTTCTCTTGCAGCACTGGGGAAGTAGTCGATGAAACACGACGCGTCATGTGCCAGAACCATCTTCTCCGCGTAACCGCGACGGGCCATCTCCACCACCGTGTTGACACGATCCTCGAACGACAGGAACGGTTCGAGACCAAAACGGTCCATCCCCAGTAGCGAACCGGCATCGGCCAGCGCACACAGATAGTCGAGATCGGTGGTGTCGCCGGAGTGACCGATGACCACCTTGGTCAGATCCGCACCCTCTTCGGCCAGAACCTTCTGCGCGACCAGCCCGGATTCAGTGTGCGGATTGGTGTGCACGGTGATCGGCACTCCCGTTTCCACCTGCGACTGTCCGACCGCGCGCATGACCCGCTCGACGCCGGGGGTAAGGCCCGGCTCCTCGATGGCGCACTTCAGGAAGGAGGCTCGGACACCGGTTCCGGCGATTCCTTCCCTGATGTCCTTGACGAACAGTTCGACCATCGGCTCGGGGCCGTCGAACAGCAATCCCGGTCCGGTGTAATGGAATTGGAAGGGAATGTCGTTGTAGGTGTAGATGCCGGTAGCAACGATGATGTTGAGATCGACCTGCTCGTTGATCCGGACGATGCGCGGAATGTACCGGCCGAGGCCGATCACCGTGGGATCGACGATCGTGCTGATTCCGCGGGACTTCACCTCGGTCAGCTTTGCCACCGCGTCCGCTACCCGTACTTCCTCGTCCCAGGGTTCGGGGTAGTCGGGGTAGTTCTGGCGCAACTCCTCACCCAGAACGAAGACATGCTCGTGCATCAACACCTTTCCCAGATCGGCTGTATCCACCGGCCCACGAACGGTTTGTACTGAACTCATCGATCGAACCCCTGACTGTGATCGCCATCACTAACATGAGACAATGAGCTAGTGTGTCTCACGTGGCCAGGTTCGTCAATAGGCTCGATCCCCCGAGGCTCACCATTTTTCAACGGCCGAAATTGTGCAGTACCGGACAACCGGAGAGAATGTCCCGATGCCTACCGACCTCGAACGCCGACGCGCGATCGACACCGCCGCGAGCATGTACCTCGCGGAGGAACCACTCGACATGTCACTGCTCGCCGAACGTCTCGGCGTAGGCCGCGCGACGCTGTACCGCTGGGTCGGCAACCGCGACGAACTGCTCGGAACAGTGCTGGCCGAGGCCACCGAACGGACATACCGAAAGGCGATGTCACAGGCGTCGGGGCAAGGTCCGGAGTACATTCTCGACGTCTTCGGCCGCGTTATGCGATCGGTGGAATCGTCGACAGAACTGCGCGCGCTGACCAAACGCGAACCGATGGTGTTCATCAAACTCGCGATGATGCCCGGCTCCATCGAATCGATCTCCGCCTCCATCACCGCCGAAATCTTGCAGTCCCAGGTCGACGCCGGCCAACTGACGATCACGCTCTCGCCGCAAGTGCTGGGCGAAGCCCTCGTTCGCATCTGCGACGTACACCTCTACGCCCCCCTGCTCGGCCGAGAAAAGGCCGAGATCGAGACGGCTCTCGACCTGATCGCACTGCTCCTCGGCGTCACCCGCAACTGACACGCTTCGACCGCGTGAACACTACGGCGACACACCGGCCACCCGAGTCCTCAGACGTCTGATGAGTTGTTACTCTTTCGGTACCCACCCGAGAGGCAAGCCGTGTCCGACGACCACACAGGATTCACACTTCGCAGTGGTCCGCTGGTACCGCAACTCGAACAGTTGCTGCGCGGGCGAATCATGCATGGAACGTGGGCGCCGTCCGAGCGCATACCGAGCGAGGCGGCCCTCGCCGTCGAACTCGGCGTCGGGCGTTCCTCGATTCGCGAGGCAATCCGCCTCCTCGCTCGCGACGGACTACTCGAAGTCCGACACGGCGTCGGAACCTTCGTGGCTGCCGTGTCCGAACTCGAGCACGTCGACGAATTCACCAAACTTCTTCGACGCTCGAGGATCCTCGAGGTCTTCGAAGTCCGTCGCGCACTCGAGATCGAGGCCGCCAGACTGGCCGCGGAGCGGGTACAACCTGAGGACCTCGACGGCCTGCGGCGTCGACTGACCATGCGACACAGTCATTTCGAGGGTGATGTCGAGAAGTTCGTCGACGTCGACCTCGACTTCCACACCGAAGTCGTTCGGCTGTCCGGAAACGCAGTTCTGCTCTCGCTTTTCACGTCGGTGCGTCCACTCCTTCGTGAATCCCTCGTCGAGATGATGGCCCACGAGGCCGGCGTCCCCGACACCTCACATGCCCATGATCAGTTGGTCGAGGCCCTTCAAGACGCCGACCCAGAAGCCGCGGTAGCGGCAACTCGAGCAAACATCGACACCGTCCTACGACGACTGCGTGTGCTCGACGCCTAAGAGAGGTTAGTTCTCGTGCAACACCCCACCGGCACAGTTCTGTCGACCGAACACGTGGATCTCGTCCGCGACGGCCGATACTTGTTGAAAGACATCAACATTTCGATCGAACCCGGACAACACTGGGTCCTCCTCGGCGCGAACGGCGCGGGCAAGAGCACGCTTCTGAGCCTGCTCGGAGCAACCGCCCACCCGACTCGCGGTTCCGTTTACGTCCTCGGCCACAAGTTGGGCCGCGTCGACATGAGGGAACTGCGGATGGACATCGGGCACGTGAACCCTCGTCACACGATCGGAATTCCGATCACCGTCCGCAACGTCGTGATCACCGGCCTCACCAACACCACCGAGGTGATGCCGCGCTGGTCACCGACGCCGGAGCAAGAGGCTCACGCCGACGCACTGATCGATCTACTCGGAATGAGTCCGCGTTCGGACGCACTGTGGCCCAACTTGTCCCAAGGCGAACGGGGACGAGCCCTGATCGCCCGCGCACTCATGGTCGAACCGCGCCTGCTTCTGCTCGACGAACCGGCGACCGGGCTCGATCTTGCTGCACGCGAACAACTCTTGACGGCACTGGACGACCTCCGCAATCAGAACCCGTCACTTGCCAGCATCCTCGTGACGCACCACATCGAGGAGATCCCCAGCACCACCACACATGCTCTTCTGATCAAGGACGGCGTCGTGACCGCCAGCGGCCTCGCCGAGGATGTGATCACCACCCAGAACATCAGCGAGTGCTTCTCGCATCCCATCGAGATCGAGCGTCGTGGTGGTCGGTGGAATGCTCAGTCGCGGCCACGCGAAAGAGTGTGACCGACAGTAGTTTCAGAGACGTCTGGCGCCGGGTCCCTCCCGGCCCAGTTCGTCTCCAGGGTTGAGCAGGTTGCATGTTTTCAGTGACAGACACCCGCAGCCGATACAGCCCGTCAGTTCGTCCTGCATCCGGTTGATGGCCTGCTTGCGATCCTCGAGGCGCTGATTCCACTCCGTGGAAATCTTGCGCCAGTCCTTCTTCGTCGGAGTTCGCCCCTGCGGCAACGATCCGAATACTTCGGCAACTTCGGCCAGGGGTATCCCGAATCTGACTGCCAACTGGATCAGCGACACCCGCCGGATCGAGTGCCGCGGGAACTTCCTCATATTTCCTGCCGTCCGCTCCGCAGGAACCAGACCGAGTGTTTCGTAGTAGCGCACAGCCGACACGGCGACGCCAGTGCGCTCCGATACCTCGCCGATCGAGAGAAGTTCGTCACTCTTACGGATCATTCTGCCTCCCAATGGCTGCGCGACATTGACCTGAAGCGCACTTGAGATTCTACCTTCGACAACATGCACTCCCCCACCGATGCTCCCACCGGAACCTGGCGGCAGCTCCTGAGCGGTCGATACCTCGGCACCGCTACCGTCCTCGCAGGCGGCGTTGCGCTGTACGCGACCAACGTCTACCTGACGACCAGCCTGCTTCCGACTGCCATCGACGACATCGGCGGTCAGCAGTACTACGCCTGGACCGCGACGGTCTTCCTCATTGCTTCCGTCATCTCTTCGATGTTGGTCACCAACGTCCTCGCTGCCAGGGGACCGCGCGGGGCCTACCTGATCGGCCTCGCGATCTTCGCGCTCGGCACCGTTGTCTGTGCGGTCAGCCCGACGATGGAATTGCTGTTGGTCGGCCGCACGATCCAGGGTTCGGGCGGTGGCCTGCTGGCCGGTCTCGGTTACGCCGTCATCAATGCCGCGCTCCCCAGACATCTGTGGACTCGCGGGGCCGCGCTGGTTTCGGCGATGTGGGGAGTCGGCACCTTCGCCGGCCCTGCAATCGGCGGTGTCTTTGCTCAGTTCGGAGCCTGGCGATGGGCTTTCGGCGTCCTGGCCATCGCGACGATCGCAGTCGCCGCTCTCGTCCCCAGCGCGCTACCGGCACATGAACCGGGCAGCACCACCAGTAGCCCGGTGCCGGTCCTCTCGCTGGCATTGCTGACTGCGGCAGCTTTGCTGGTCAGCGTTGCCGGCATTCTGTCCAACCTCGCCGTGACCGCCGCAATGGTTCTCGCCGCTGTGCTGCTACTGATCGCTTTTGTCGCCGCTGACCGTCGCTCGCGCCACGGCGTACTACCGCCGTCGACGTTCAACGCGTCGTCCCTCAAATGGGTGTACCTGACCATCGTCGTCCTCGCTGTCGCGTCGACCGTCGAGACGTTCATTCCACTCTTCGGGCAACGACTTGCCGGCCTGGCGCCGCTCGCGGCCGGATTCCTCGGGGCCGCACTCGCTCTCGGCTGGACTCTCGGCGAAATCCCGAGCGCCTCGGCCACGACCCCTCGTATCGTGCGACGAATCGTTGTCAGCGGTCCGATCCTCGTCGCGATCGGGTTGGGCATCATGGCAGCATTTCTCACCGAACACGCCGGCGCCGGTGCGATGGTCGCGTGGGTGATCGGACTGCTGTTCGCCGGCGTCGGAATCGGCATCGCCTGGCCTCATCTTGCAGTCGGGGCGATGACCTCGGTCACCGATCCCGGAGAAGGTGCGCGTGCCTCGGCTGCCATCAACACCGTTCAGCTGATCGCCAATGCTTTCGGTGCAGCCCTGGCCGGAGTGCTGGTCAACATCGGCGAACCGTCGACGCTTCGTTCTGCGCAATTGCTTCTCTTCACCTTCGCCGCTGTCTCGATCATCGGCATTGCCGTGGCAGCTCGCGCACTTCCGCGAACGCCCGACAAAATCGGCAGCCCCGAAATCGTTCACGACGCTCGCTAAACTGTGAGAAACCCACACGGAGGAGTTGGCCAGTGACAGAACCGGATCCGGGCACAGTGGAAACCGACTTCCCGAAGACGGGAGCTCCCGCACAGCGCGCGCTGATCGCAGCGGGTTACACCCATCTCGCGCAGCTGACGTCCGTGTCCGAGAAGGAACTCGGCGCTTTGCACGGGATGGGACCGAAGGCCTTGAGGATTCTGCGCGAAGCACTCGCCGAACGTGGTCTGAGCTTCGCCGACTGAGCTCTCACATCAGACCAAGCTCGCCCGCACCTGGTTGCCACCTTCGCGCTTCGCTTCGTACATCACCGAGTCCGCGACGCGGAAGAGTTCGGCAAAAGCAGCGTCGACGGACTCACCCGGATTCCGGGGCGCGGTGCGGATCGCCATTCCGATGCTCGCGCTCGTCGGAGGGTCATCGTTCGCTCCGTCCATCGCGGAGCGGATCTGTCCTTCCAGCCTGGAGATCACGCTGACCGGTACCCGTTCGACCACGACGAACTCGTCACCGCCCATACGAGCAGTCAAGGCGGACTGGGTTGTCCACAAACGGATGCGCAGTGCAGTTCGCATGATCGTGCTGTCTCCTACGTCATGGCCGTGAACGTCGTTGATCGTCTTGAAGCGATCGAGGTCGATCACCACTACGAGCAGTGCATCCGCTTCGGTGACCGGAGCGCCCATCAAGTCGTTCACCCGACGCGCCAATCCGCGACGGTTGAGCAGTCCGGTCAACGGGTCGATGTCGGAGGTAGTGGCATCCGAACCCAGGACCGCCAGAACAATCTGTGACACAACAGGAATCACGATGATCGTAGCCAGCACAACCGAGATCTTCGCCAGTCCCAAGCCGACGTCCGCTGCTGGCCCGAACAACAAAGTCCACCCCGAAAGCACCGTGACGGTCGAGGCGAAGACCAAGTGACCGACTTGGAGTTTCGGATTGTGGAAGAACGCGATGTAGCCGCCGATCGACGCGAAAACGACGCACGCGATGAGTCGTCCCAGCGGTTCCGAGTCGGTTGCGGCCGCCGCCGCAATCGCGACGTCGGAACCCACGACAAAGGTGTACGACCACAGCGGCGTAGGCGGAAACAGCCACCAGATCAGGGCCGCGCCGAGGCACAGCGCGATGACCGCCAGATTGACCGCTCGCCAGAACGTACCTTGCGGACCGACGTCACTGAATCGCGCCGACAGCAACACCAGCCCCATCCAGAATGCTGTTCCGCCGACCAGCGCCCGGCAGGAAGTCAAGAACCCGCGGTCCTGGAGGTACCTGCTGAAACTGTGGAACTGGTCCGGCAACTGCCACCAGCGCATGACGACGTCGACCAAACCGTTCATCGCCGATCAGCCGATGCAGCTCCGCAACTTTTGGGCGTACTTCGACGAAACGGACTCGCTGATTTCCCCCCGGAGCACACTGGCATATCCGGCAGCATAGTCAGCGGCGACAGACAAAACCGTTCTGCCGGATTTGAATCGGTCGATCAACTCAAAGCGTCGTAGGCCGCCGATACGTACTGCGCCGATCTCTCGGAACCGAGCAGACCCGGCCCCATCTTGTTCATCACGTACGAGAACGTCATGCGCTTCTCGGTGTCGATGATGATCTGCGAGCCACCCCAACCTCCCCAGAAGCAGATTCGCCCCTCCGGAATGAACGGGACGGACTCGGGCGTCGGCAATCCGAATCCGACACCGAAGCGAACCGGCACGCCGAGGACGAGGTCGACCCCGTACGACTGCTCCTCGAAGATCTTGTCGATCGTTTCCTCCGACAGCAAGCGAACGTCACCGACCTTGCCACCGCACGCGATCACCGATTGGATCCTTGCGAGTGCCCTCGCATTCGAATGACCGTTGGCCGCACCGATCTCGGCGGCGCGCCACCCGTCGGTCCACGAACCTGTAGCGTCAGCGGGCGGCGCGGTGAATGTCTTCACCATGATGTTGTCCATCCCGAGTGCCGCGATGTCGATCGGCAAAGGCGGTGGCGCAATCACATTCGAGACTCGCCCGTATTCCGACTTCGGCAAGCCCAGGCGGAAATCAGCGTCGAGCGGGCCGGCGATTTCCTCGTCGATGAAGCTACCGAGGGTTCGTCCGTCGATGCGCCTGACGACCTCGCCGATCAGGTGGCCGTAGTTGAGGGCGTGGTATCCGGATGCCGTACCCGGTTCCCACCACGGAGCCTGCGTCGCCAACCGGGCGGTGGCATATTCGTCGTCGCAAATGTTCTCGAGGGTGAACGGTTGATCCCACCCCGACACACCCGAGGTGTGCGACAACAGTTGCCGGACCCGAATTCGGTCCTTGCCCGCTGCTGCGAATTCCGGCCAGTACTGCTCGACCGGGGCGTCGAGATCAAGCAACCCGCGGTCGACGAGCATGAGCGCGGCCAGTGCGGTCACGGTCTTGCTGCAGGACCAGACATTGGTAACGGTGTCGCGAGACCAAGGAGCAGTGTGCTCGACGTCGACCCAACCGCCCCACATGTCGACGACGGATTCGCCGTCGATCGTCAGTGCGATCGCCGCCCCGACGTCCTCGCCGGAATCGAGATTGCGTGCCAGCGCCTCCTTCAAGCCAGAGAATCGCTGGTCACATACGCCTTCGATGTTCGCCACTGACAGCCTCCACAGGAATGATGAAACTTGACGTCAACTTCAACTATGTCGAGTATGTGTCCGATTCACCTGTGGTGTCAATCACTTCAAGTGCCAGAGTCGGCTCAAACCAACGGGATTCCCTTGGCGATGCGCCGACGCAGATCCCAGAGATAGAAGTTGTAGGGAAACATCCGCAGAATCTTCGGACTGAACCGATTGACCAGCGCGGCGACGCGCATGGATCGGTCGAAGTTACGCTGCTGACGCACTGACCACGGGAGCCGCATTTCGTCACGAAAGGCTTGGGGCAGGAACCCGGTGGTGACAAATCGGTTGAGCGGACCGACCACGGGATGCAACAACTTCGGAGTGAAGGTCGCCGACGCGATCCCGTAGAGATGCTCACGAATCGTCTCGTCGATCGCCACCTTGTCGAGGTTCTCGTTCCAGTAGACCTCGAACGCATCCCGGTCCACCGGCCACATGTCGCGTCGCATCTGAAGGGTTGTACCGAACGTGGCGCTGCGCTGATAGAACGCATCCCGGGTGACCGGATCGAGATCCCCGTACAAGATTTTGTAGACGTCCTCGAAGCCTCGGTACAGGCAGGCGGCTACCCACAACTGCAGTTCGGGATCGAACGCGTTGTATTCGACCGCGCTGTTCTCATCGGAGCGAACGTGCTTGTGAGAGCCGTTGACTGCGCGTCGGTACAGCTTCTTTTCTTCGTCCGTCGCCAGGCTTGCGACGGCGAGATACGTCAGCGTCGTCCGGGTTCGCTTCACCGGATGCCGATCCAACCGACCCGTCTCGACCTTGCTCTCATACACGCCGTACCCCACCGCCGGGCGCGCCAACTGCATGATGACGTTGGCGCCTGCGGCCAACAGTCCGAGCCCGGACATCGCCTTTTCAACCTCGGCGTCGATGTCGACCGCCTGGACGCCGACCGCTCCGATGCCGCCTGCCACCGCTTCCTCGCGCTCGTCCATCGAATCCCTACTCACCGTCATGGCAGAACCCCTTCGAGTCGATATCTGCGAACGCATGTTCTCAGATGAGTGAAACGCCGAAATGCCGAGATGTCAAGCAATCTCTGGATGCAAAGATGGTCTTCATGAATGACCAACCGCGTTCGTACGGTGGCGTCGACGGCGCGCTCCGCGTAGCCCAACGACGGGGTGCGCTGATCGAGGCCGGTCTGGAACTCATGGGCTCCGCCGAGCCCGAACTGACGGTCCGCGGAGTGTGCAAGAAGGCCGGTGTCGCGGCGCGGTACTTCTACGAGAGCTTCACCGATCGTGATGCTCTGATGTCGGCCGTCTACGACACCGTCATCACGGACATCGCCGTTTCAACCCAGGCTGCAGTGGACGCCGCCGAGACCGAACGCGGCAAGGCGCTCGCTGGAATCGCGAACATCGTCCGCACTATCGCGAACGATCCCCGTCGCGGACGTCTACTGTTCTCCAGCGCCCTGACGAGCCCTGTCCTGGCCGAGAAACGCCAAGCGTCGACGACGATATTCATCGGTCTCCTGGCCGCCAACGCGAAGACCTTCTACCGATTGAACGACAGCGGTCATCTGACCCTGACGGCCACGTTCCTGGTCGGCGGCCTGGCGCAGACCCTCAGTGCATGGCTCGACGGGTACATCGACGTGACGGAAGAAGAACTGGTCGCCGAATGTGCGGCGATCCTGCTCGCACCCGCCCTGCCGCCGTCTTGAGCTCCTGCATTCAGTCCCAGATCCCGATGTTGTCGAGGTGAGCGAGAAGTCGAGCAGCGCCGTCGGAGAACTGCAGACTCATCTGCGCGTCCACCTGTTCTCGATCGTGCTTCTCGAACGCCGCGATCAAAGCATCGTGGCTCGATACCGCAAGCTCACCCCAGCCTGGATCCGTCGCGTAGAGACGAGCAGGGGTGTACCGAATCGCGCCGAACAGGAACCATGCCAACTTCGCACCACCCGCAGCGCGATTGATCAGGCGATGGAACTCGAATTCGCACTGCTCGATCGCAGCTGCATCCGAAGCGTCGACCGCCGCTCGCAAATCGGCATTGAGTTCCGTGAGTTCCGCGAGTTGATCAGCGGTGATGCTGTCCATCGCCCGCAACGCCAGCTTGACCGCGATCTGCCCCTGCAACCAGAAGATGTCTTCGATGTCCTGGCGACTGAGGGGCGAGACGAGATAGCCGCGATGCGGAACCAACTCGACCATCCCCTCGCCGCGTAATGCGACGAGGGCTTCTCGCACCGGCGTGACGCTGACCCCGAGGTCGGCCGCGGTTTCGTCCAGCCTGACGAACTCGCCCGGACGGACCGAGCCGGACATGATCAGGTTGCGAACGTGGTTGGCCACGTCCTCCGACAACTGTGGCCGTCTCCTCAGCTCAGATGTCGCTCTCCGAGTGCGTGCAGACGTTGCCACAACCGATCCTCACAGTCCGTACGTTTTGCCGATGATGTCTCGCTGAATCTCGTTGGTACCACCATAAATGGAGGACACAAGAGTCTTTCGCACATGGTGCTCCATGTCGAACTCAGTCGCGTAACCGTACCCACCCATCATCTGCATCCCCTCGAGCGCGACCTTCTTGGCGGTCTCGGTCAGCTTGAGCTTGGCCATCGACGCTTCCCGCGGGAACATCTTGGTCGGGTTGGCGTCGACCATCCTGGCCACGCTGTAGACCAGCAGACGGCCGCATTCGATCTCCGTGGCGAGATCCGCGATCCGATGGCGAAGCGCCTGAAACGATCCGACCGGACGGCCGAACTGCTTACGCGTGGTGACGAATTCGAGGGTGTCGTCGAAAGCGCGCTGCGCGGTCCCGAGCATCATCGCCGCGAGGATGAGGCGTTCGATGTTGAGTCCGGCCATGAGTTGACGCCAGCCGTTGCCGACTTCCCCAACCACCGCGTCCTCGGGCAGGAATGTGTCGGTGAAGTAGAGATCGTTGACCTCCTTGCCGCCCATGGTGTCGATTCCACTGATCTTCAATCCGGAGATGTCGGCCGGGACATGGAACATCGTCAGGCCCTCATGCTTGCCTTCACCTCGGGATGTGCGAGCCACCAGAAGGATGTTCTCGGCGAAGTGCGCGTTGGAACACCACGTCTTCTGGCCGTTGATCAGCCACCCACCGTCGACCTTCTCGGCGCGGCAACTCAGATTTCCCACGTCGGAGCCCGCTTCGGGTTCGGACATCGAGATCGACTGAGACGCGCCACGGACGATCCCGCCGAGCACTGCCTCCTTCTGGGCCGGACTGCCGAACTTCTCGTATGCAGCCCCGGTGATGACGGTCGGGCCGAGTCCACCGATCGGCGCCATGCCCTTGGCGGCTTCCTCCAGAAAGATGCACAGGTCGACCGTGCTTCCGGCGGATCCGCCGTATTCCTCCGGGACAGTCAGCCCGAGCCATCCCAATTCCGCCATCTTCTCGTAGAACGCCTGGTTGTGGTTATGGGCGCCATGATCGGTCAGCAGGTCTCGCTGCTCACGGGTACCACTTTCCTTCTTGCAGAACGACGCTACCGACTTGGCGAAATCAGACTGCTCCTGCGTGAAATCCATGTACATCGAAAACTCCCGAGTGAGATGAGGCTGGAGGCTTGTCGGAGCTCGGTCCGACGCATACTGTGACTACCAGCACAGTAAATCACATCACATATATGTGATGCACCGACATGTGGAGGATCTGAAGAACATGACAGAACAGCTCGGCCGCCAGAGCACGTCCACGTCGACAGATCCGAGATCGGACGATCACACTTTCGCGAGCCTCGACCCTCGCAACGATTCCGTGGTCGCGCAGCACCCCATTGCTGACCAGCGAGAGATCGAGAAAGCGGTCGCCGCAGCACGCACGGCGTCGAAGTGGTGGGATCAACTCGGATTCCAAGGCCGCCGGAAGGTGCTCGGCAATTTCCGCGCCGCGATCGCCACTCACGCCGAATCGATGGCGGCGATCATTTCCGCCGAGACCGGAAAACCCAGCGACGACGCACTACTCGAAGTCATGCTGGCCGTCGAACATCTCGACTGGGCGGCACGCAACGCACAGAAAGTGTTGCGCCGCAGACGCGTCGGTGCAGGACTGATCAGCGCCAACCAGTCTGCATCCGTTGGCTACCGGCCGATGGGCGTCGTCGGCGTGATCGGCCCCTGGAACTATCCGCTGTACACACCGATGGGGTCGATCGGCTACGCACTGGCCGCCGGTAACGCCGTCGTGTTCAAACCGAGCGAACTCTCACCAGGCGTCGGCGTCGAATTGGCCCGGCTGTGGGACATCGCGGCACCCGGACACCCTGTCCTGCAGACCATTACCGGCGACGGCAAAACCGGAGCACTTCTGTGTTCGTCCGGCGTCGACAAGATCGCATTCACCGGTTCGACCGCTACCGCAAAGCGCGTAATGGCCGCCTGCGCGGACACCCTCACTCCCCTGGTCGCCGAATGCGGTGGCAAGGACGCCATGCTGGTGGACTCCGATGCCAACCTCGATGCGGCCGTGAGCTTCGCGGCATTCGGGGCAGTGGGCAACGGCGGACAAACCTGTGCCGGCGTCGAACGAATCTACGTCGCAGCGCCCGTGTACGACGCCTTCCTGTCCAAGCTCACCGCCGCGCTTCGGGACGCCCACGCCGGCGCCACCGACAGCTCGACCTACGGGCCGATGACGCTGGGAAAGCAGACTGCGATAGTCCGGGGCCAGATCGAAGACGCTCTCAGTCGCGGCGCGAAAGCTGTACTCGGCGGACTTGATTCGTTCAACGGTCCGTTCATCGATCCGATCATCCTGACGAATGTTCCGGAGGATTCCACGGCGATCACCGAGGAGACGTTCGGCCCGAGCGTCGTGGTGAACAAGGTCGCCGACATGAACGAGGGGATCGAACGCGCCAATGCGTCGAAGTACGGCTTGGGCGCCTCGGTGTTCACCAAGAGTTCGTCGAAGGGCCGAGCAATTGCCGAGAAGCTCGACTGCGGTGTCGTCACGGTCAATTCGGTTCTCGGTTTCGCCGGAATCGCCGCCCTGCCGTTCGGCGGGGTCGGCGATTCCGGATTCGGCCGTATCCACGGAGCCGATGGGCTGCGTGAGTTCAGCAGTGTGAAATCACTGGCCGTTCAGAAGTTCAGCGCTCCACTGGACCTGCTGACCATCGAGCGAAAAGCCAGGGACATGAAGATCTCACGTTGGATGCTGGCAAAACGCCACGCGAAGTCCTGAGAGATCAGGCGATCAGCCGGCGGTGACGAGCACCTGCTCGTCGCTGTCGGCTGCTTCGAGTTCACGAACCAGCGGAAGCACCTTGGCCCCGAAGTATTCGATCTCCTCCTGGAAATGCAGGAATCCGCCGAGAATCAGATCGACACCGCGACGGCGATATTCGACGATCCGATGCGCGATTTGTTCCGGCGTGCCGATCAGTTGTGAGCGGAAACCGTCGTTGTACTGAACCAAGTCCTCGAACGTCGAATCCGCCCACATCCCGTCCTTGGACGCGGTCGATGCGCCGGCCTGTTGGACTGCATTCTTGAATCCCTCGACCGCAGGGCGGTTGGCCTTGGCGATGATCTCGCGCAGTGTGTCCTTTGCTTCCGCCTCGGTGTCGCGGGCGATGATGAATCCGTTGAGCCCGAACTTGACCTCCCGATCGTTCTCACGAGCAACACGGCGAACGTCGACCAACTGTTCGGTGACGCCGTCGTAGTCCTTGCCGTTACTGAAGTACCAATCCGAATACCGGCCCGCGTTCTCACGGGCTGCCGCCGAGTTACCACCTTGGAACAGTTCGGGATTGGGGCGCTCCGGAGTGTTGAGAGGCTTCGGCTTCAACGTGAAGTCGTGGATGCGGTAGAAGTCGCCGCGGAAATCGACGTCGTCCTCCGTCCAGATCTTCCGAAGAACCTGAAGGAACTCGGCGCTACGCCGATAACGCTCGTCGTGCTCGAGCCACGGCTCGCCTAGATGTGTGAACTCGTCCTTGAACCAACCACTGACGACGTTGACGGCAAAACGACCGTTCGACAAGTGATCGGCGGTAGCGCCCAGTTTCGCCAACACGGCCGGCTGCCAGAGTCCCGGATGCACCGCGGCGATCACCTTGAGCTTCTCGGTGGCCAGGAGAAGCGCAAGGCTGAAGCTCGTGGATTCGTGCTGGAATTCGGCCCCGTAGCTCGCCTCGTAACGTACCTGGCTCAGGGCGAACTCGAAGCCGTTGTTCTCGGCGGTCTGCGCCAGCTTCTTGTTGTACTCGTAGTCCCAGCTGGTCCGCTGCTCGATGTCGGAGGTGACCAGACCACCACTGACATTGGGCACCCAGTAGGCGAACTTGATCTCGTCGGCGATACGTTCAGTAGACATGAAACCCAGCAAACATGCAGTTCCCAGAGGTTTCCAGGGTAGCGATCACACAGGTTGTAAGTGTTGGGTGGGTGCTGCGACTGTGAAACGGTGGCAGCATGACTGCTGTGGACATTCAGGAGATCGCGCACCGCATCACCAGCGAGGACGAGGCGCTCTCGGTGGCGTCACAGCTGTCCGACGAGTTCGCGGCAGGTGCCGGAGTCCGCGATGCGCAGCGCCTCCTTCCCCACGACGAGGTTCGCACCCTGGCGCGGTCCGGCTTGCTCGGACTCTCGGTGCCGAAGGAGTTCGGTGGCATCGACGCAAGCACCGAGACGTTGGCCGAGGTCTTCCGCCTACTCGCCGAGGGCGATCCCAGCATCGCGCAGATTCCGCACAGCCACTTCACTTTCCTGGAAGCGCTCCGGTACCAGGGGTCTAACGAGCAGAAGCAGTTCTTCTACGCCGAAGCATTGTCGGGTAAGCAGTTCGCCAACGCCCAGAGCGAGCGCGGCAACAAGACCATCGACATCGACGGCACCACTCTCACCCCCGACGGGAAAGACTTTGTGCTCGAAGGTCGAAAATTCTATTGCACCGGAGCGCTTTTCGCAGATTGGATCGTGGTGCGTGCCGCCAATGCGGATCAATTCACCGAGACCGGCGCACAGGTGAAATCCGCGGTCTACCTACCCCGGAATACCCCCGGACTGTCGATCGTCGACGACTGGGACGGCATGGGACAGAAGACAACTGCAAGCGGAACTGTGACCCTGGAATCCGTTTCGGTGCCGCGGTTCAATGTCGTACCATTCACGTCGCTCTTCACTCACCCGACCACCTACGGAGCACAGGCCCAGATCCTGCACGCCGCGATCGACACCGGCATCGCGTCGGCTGCACTGCGTGAATCCGTGAAACTCGCGGCAAAGGCGCGTCCCTTCTTCGAGGCGAAAGTCGATACAGCGGTGGAGGATCCACTGCTCGTTCAACTCGCCGGCGAAGCGGCAATCGAGGTTCGCGCTGCCAGATCCCTCTTGGCGGAAGCAGCGCGATCGATCGACGTGGCGCGTCGTGATCCCACCGAGGACTCCACGGCCCGAGCATCCATCGACGCTGCAACCGCCAAAGTGGTCGGCGCCAGGGCGTCATTGGCGGCCACGAGCACTTTGTTCGAGATCGGTGGCACCAGAAGCGCGGGCGAATCGGCGAACCTCTCCCGATTCTGGCGTGACGCGCGCACGCACACCCTGCACGATCCGACGAGGTGGAAGGTCCAACACATCGGCCGGTGGACACTGTCCGGGACAATCCCACCGCGGCACGGACTGCTGTGAACACACTCAGTCGGAGTTCATATATCCGCTGATCAAGACTTCCAGTCCTTCCAAGTAGCTCTCAGTCGTCGTCCCTCCCGGCCAGTCCTCGAGCACCTCACTGAGCACCGGCAGTTTCTCGGGCCCGATTTCTCGGATCTTGACCGCGAGAGGTGACACGCTGCCTTCCGGTCGCGTAGTGGTGTCGTAGATGTTGAGCAATGCGCCGAGTGTGTAGTTCCACAGCGCTCGATAGATCAACAGTGCGCGACGAGGTGACATACCGAGTTCGACACACGCGGCCATCGCCCGATCGACCAAGACCACAGCGCCGCTCCCACCACGGCCACCGCGCTGAAGCAACTCGATGATCCAGCGCTCCGACGCCAGCTTTTCGAAGATCGCGGTGAAGATCGTGCGAAGCCGTTCGACCTGATCCTGCGGCAGGACCAGCGCGCCGAGATCTTGTGAGTACACATCGAGCACCGCGCTGATCAGCTGTTCCTTGTCGCCCACGTGCCGGTACAGCGCCATCGGCGTGGTGCCGAGCGACTTCGCCAACGCTCGCATGCTCAACGCGTCGGCGCCGCCGGTCTGTAGCTGCCGTTTCGCCTCGTCGACTATCTGCTCCGACGTGATCGTCGGGGGACGTCCGAGCCGCGGTGATCTCGATTCCATCTTTTCGGCCATCCGTCGATTGTGCGCGCCCCTGCTACGACGCTCTCGCCCGGGGAACCCCTTGCATCTCAGTCGCCAACAAGGTAAACCTAACTACTTATGAGAACGCGTATACAAATTAGGTACCTGCAATGACAACAACAACTCGAGCGGTAGCCGCACCGGCTCTGGTCCTCACAGCCGCCGCGGCAGCGCAGTTCCTGGTGGCCTTCGACATGTCGGTCATCAACGTCGCACTGCCCGACATCCAGGAATCGCTGAACTTTTCCGACGCCGCGTTGTCCTGGGTCGTCAACGCGTACGCCCTCGCCTTCGGCGGACTGCTGCTTCTCGGCGGTCGTCTGTGCGACGTGATGGGCACTCGTCGAGTTCTGGTTTCCGGGCTTCTGCTGTTCGCCCTCGTCAGCATCGTCGGCACCTTCTCCGTGTCCGCCGAAATGCTTGTCGGAGCTCGGGCGCTTCAAGGCGTCGGCGCTGCACTGATCGCGCCGGCCGGGCTCGCCGCACTCAGTCAGGCCTTTCCCACCGGACGCGCCAGGGCAAAGGCATTCGGCATCGGCGCAATGTCGTCAGCACTCGGCGGCGCACTCGGTGTCGTCCTGAGCGGCATTTTGACCGAAGGGCTCAGTTGGCGATGGGTGATGTTCGCCGGCGCACCAGTGGCCCTGATCGCCGCAGTTGCCGGTGCCCGTGGCCTGCCGGCCGGCCAAGCCGCCAGAGGCGGCTCCCTCGATCTCCCCGGAGCCATCTTGGCGACGGCCGGAATCACCGCCCTTGTCGGCACAGTGATCGCCACGGAATCACATTCCTGGACTTCGGGTTACGTGCTGGGTGGATTCGCGCTCACGATCGCGCTGCTCACTGCTTTCGCTGTGGCCGAAAGCCGCTGCGCCACACCACTGGTACGACTGTCCACCCTGCTTCGACCCCGAATCGGACTGGCCAACGCCATCATGTGCCTGGTGTGCGCGGCACAGTTCAGCGCGTTCTTCTTCGTCTCACTATTCCTGCAACGCGGGCTGGGCTATTCACCGACCACCACCGGTCTGGCTTTCCTGCCCTTCTGCTTCGGCCTGGTGATCGGCATCCTCGCGTCCACCAAACTCCTTCCGCGCTACGGAGTTCGACCGCTGCTCGTAGTCGGAACAGCAGTCGCCGCAATCGGAACTTTCATGTTTTCGACCATGAACCTCGACAGTCCCTTCTGGGCCGTCATCCTGGTGCCTTCGCTTCTGGCGAGCATCGGCATCGGTCTGTCGTTCATGCCGCTCAGTAACGTCGCCACCGCCGACGCTCCCCCCGAAGAAGTCGGCATGGCATCCGGGCTACTGAGTACATCGCGTCAGATCGGCGGTTCACTCGGACTAGCCGTTCTCGTGAGCGTCGCCGCTTCCTCGACGGCACGTTCGGACAGCGCGCCGACCGAAGCACTGGTTTCCGGATACTCCCAAGCCCTCTTCGTCTGCTCCGGCCTACTGCTGGCCGGTACCCTCCTGTCCTTCTTCTTCCCACGAATGGATCGTTGACCTCAGATGTTCACCACCCGAACCGCATTCGGCATCGTCTCGGCGCTTCTCCTGACCGTCGCCGGCGCAAGCGCGTGCAGCAGCTCCGCCGAGTCCGACACCGCCTCTGCAACTCGCTCCGTCACCCACGAACTCGGCACCGTCGAAGTTCCGGCCTCACCGCAGCGCATTCTCGCGCTCGACGAGTACGCGGGGTTGAGTGCACTCGCACTCGGCGTGAAGCCCACCGTCGTCTACAGCACCCTGCGATCGGACGTCGCCAAGTCGATTCTGCGCGAGCAGGGCGTCGAAGTTCTCGACAAGCCGACTTTCTTCGCCAACCCCGCCGTCGAGGAGATCGCGTCCGTCGAACCCGACGAGATCTTGATGAGCAATGCCGGTCCACTACCGAGCCTGTTCGCGCAGATCAATTCCGTGGCGCCAACCTTGGTCCTCCCGTACTCAGCGCCGTGGCGTGATGTGCTCGAACACGCTGGGGCACAGCTCGATCGAGGCAGCGAAGCTACCGCCATGATCGGAAAGCTGGAATCCGGCCTCGAAGGCGTCAAGTCCGCGGCTGCCGGCCAGAGCCTTGCGATCCTTCTCGGCTACAGCGGAAACCTGTTCACCGTGCCACCGACCACTCCCATCTCCACACTGGTCACCGAGGCCGGATTCACCAGGCCGGCATCGGAAGTCAACGCGACCAACAATCAAGACACCGGCACGATTTCCCCCGTCTCGCCGGAACTCCTACCCGAGCATGCGGCGCAGACCGTCGCCGTACTTTCCGGGCAGCAGTACGACGCATCCATCGTGCGAAACACTCCACTGTTCGACAACCTGACACCCGATCCGGCGCACGCTCTGGACGTCAGCGGTGATCTCTGGTTCGGCAGCCATCCTTTTGCCATCTACTGGATCATCCAGGATCTGGACGGCATCGCACATGGCAAGGGGCAGAACAGTATCGGAACCCTCGACAGCGCCGACGCGCGATGGGCGGCATTCAGCGCGCTCTGACGTCCTGACGGAAGGTCAGCGGAGAAACACCCACCCGGGTGGCGAAGAACTTCGTGAAGTTCGCAGAATCGTCGAACCCCAACTTCGACGCCACCTGGGTGACCGTGTCCGTGCCGAAAGACAGCAGACGTTTCGCTTCGAGAACCACACGCTGATCGATGTACTGCTTTGCCGTCATCCCGGCAGCGGCTCGGGTGGCCCGCAGCACAGTCTTCTCGGAGTACCCGATCTTGTTGGCGTACTCCGAAACCGAACGGACCGTGGCGAAGTCACGTTCGACAACGGCATGAAACCTTTCGAACACGTCATTGTGCGCCAGCACGGAACTCTGTTCCTGTCCACCGAGATGGGTCAGTTTCAACAGAATTGCTGTCAGCGTGTGCCGCAGAATGGCCGCGCGAACGACCGGCGCGGAAGTATCCGGGCAGCCGTAGTTCAGGTTCAGGTGTTTCATACCCGTGCTGATGGTCTCGAGGTTCTCGCCGGACAACTGCCACGCTGCCTGCCGACTGCGAGCGTTCCCGTCCAACAACTGCTGGCTGACGGCATCGAGCGACGAGGGTGTGAACAGAACAACCGTCGCCTCGAAGTCCTGGATTCGCCCCCACTGTTGCACCTGCCCCGGTCTGACCCAGAACACGGTCCCCGGGCTCACCGCGTAGTTCACGAAGTCGATGGTGTGTAGCGCCGAGCCCTCGGTCACCAGCGCGAGCAAGTGAAATTGCGGACGTTGGGGGCCGACGAACTCTGCGCTTCCCCCGTTGATGCGAATGGTGTCCAGGCTGAGTACTTCGATCTCGGTCGCGTCAGCCACCGACGATGCGTACCCGACGTCCCGGACGGGTACTTGTCTGTTTTTCACTAGTCCGGGACTCATCTTCACCGTGACCGAATACCCGAATGCGACATACCGTCAGGGTATCAATCAGTTCACGCTCGGATAGGAATCTTCCAGTGCAGACATCACGCTCGGAAACAGCAGGCAAGACGCAACTCACCTACGTCTTCGACGCCTATTGCGGGTGGTGTTTCGGCTTCGGCCCTGCGTTGACGGAGTTCGTCCGTCAAAATGCCGATTCCGTCGACTTGTCCGTGGTCAGCGGCGGACTGTTCACCGGTGAGCGCGTCGCGCCCATGTCTTCGGCTCCGTACCTGAAATCAGCCAACGCCACCATCGCCGCCCAGACCGGCGCTGTCTTCGGTGACGGATATTCACAACTGGTGACTGATGGGCGGTTCGTCATGGATTCGACGGATGCAGCGATCGGACTCGCCGCACTGCGCGCGCAAGATCCGACACGCGCCCTCGACATCGCGGAGGCCATGCAGATCGCGTTCTACCGAGACGGGCGCAGCTTTTCCGATCCCGAGACATACCGATCCATCGCGGAATCCCTCGAACTCGACCCATCTGCAGCGGTGTCTTCCCTGTTCACCGCCGCCTCGAAGGATGCCGCCCGCGCTGATTTCGTCCGAGCACGCAGGCTCGGCGCCACTTCGTTTCCGACGCTGTTGTTCCACGGGAGCGACGGGTCCGTCGTGAAATTCGGTTCTCCGACCAGTACCGCGGCCGATCTCACCCGCGACCTGAACACGTGTGTGCGGGCGTATGCGGTGGCTTGACCCACCCACCTTGCGAGTGAAAGGTACGCCCGGCGCCTTCAGTACGCCGAACGTACCTTTCGCTCAGCGTGACTTCACCCAAATCACTTCGGCCCCCCTTCTGGTTTGATGAACACCGAACGAATCGCACCAAAGGGGAAACGACAGTGGTTTCAGATCCGATCACGGGCCTGGAGATGGAACTTGCCGACATGTGGCAACGAGGACGCGCCCAGGCGCGCACCTATGCGCGCGCAATTCATCCCAAACTCGATCCGGCGCTCTACCCGGTTCTGGTCATCCTGAACCGTTCGGATGCGGTGCGGATGTCCGACCTGATCTGCACCCTCGATATCGAGAAGTCCACCTTGACCAGGCAAATCGACGCCGCAGCTCGACTCGGCCTGGTGGAACGAATCCCCGATCCCGACGACGCTCGCGCCAAGTTGGTAGCTCTGACCCCTGAGGCGCGAACGAAGCTCACGACCATCCGCAATCACCAGATAGATCGCTGGCGCGCCCGACTCGAGAAATGGGATACGGACGACATCACCACGCTGACAGCGCTGCTTCACCGACTGGGCAGTTCCGAGGACTGACGACAAATTAGTCGTGATGGGCAGCCCACTCGAACAGCCGGACGATTTACGCCGTCACGACAATTCTGCAGCAGCACGCAGGATCAACTGGGTGACCTCGTGCGGGTGGGACGCCAAGGATGCATGGCCTGCGTCGAGTTCCTCGATCTCGCGGGCACCGATACGCTCTGCCATCCATCGCTCGGTTTCCGGCGGAATCATTCGGTCCTGCCCTGAAACCTGATACCAACTGGGCTTCCCACGCCATGCCGGCGGCCCTGACGGGTCCGAGAAGCACTGACCCGCAATGGGTTTCTGCGTCAGCGCCATGACCAATGCTTCGGTGTCGTCGAGATCCTGACTGAAACTCTCCTGAAACTTGTCCGGGGCGATCCACAAGAAGCCCTCGGCGTCCGGCGCGATGTTCGCCGCGCCCGCCGGCTGATCCGTGCGGGCGAAGATACTTCCCAGGCTGTCACCCTCGTCCGGCGCAAAGGCAGCGATATATACCAGTCCCACAACGTT
The DNA here is from genome assembly GCF_030208925.1 of Rhodococcus sp. MEB032. Lineage (NCBI taxonomy): Bacteria > Bacillati > Actinomycetota > Actinomycetes > Mycobacteriales > Nocardiaceae > Rhodococcus > Rhodococcus sp. MEB032. The sequence continues at coordinate 58,771 of NZ_JARVSY010000018.1, read as the reverse complement.
TTCCGCATGACCCGCGCCTGTGATCACCGCGCCGCCGTACGAGTGTCCGACCAGCAGGGTCGGGCCGTCCATCGATTCGGCCAACTTCCTGGTCCGGTCCACGTCGTCGGCGAGCGAAGTAAGTGGATTCTGGACCGCAACCACTCGATGCCCGGCGTTGTGCAGGGTGGGTATGACGTGACGCCAATGAGAACCGTCTCCCCAGGCTCCATGTACCAGAACGATGTTTACCTTCTCTGTCATGACCAACTCCTCCAGATACGCAGTGCGACGAATACTCCGACGATCGGCAAGCCTTCGAAACCCAGGCCTTGCCTGTTAACCAGGTTAAGGGGATCCTGGATCAATAACCATGACCAGATTGCCAAGTTTTTGTGCAGAAACGCCGAATGCTCGAGACATCGGAGTGATCGATCCATGAGGACAACATCATCACAGCGGTACGTACCCACCACCGACGAGACTCGAACCCGGGACACCCTCTCACACGTTCTCGAAGTCGTCCACCTTCGCGGTGATCAGATTCATCGCTGCGTCCACGGCGAGAACTTCACCGTGGAGGTACCCGCTGGGGTGCGAGCACTTCACATTGCCGAGCACGGTGACATCGTGATCAGAACGCAGGGCAAAGCCCCGATCGAACTCGGCCCCGGGGAACTCGTACTGTTACCCCATGGGCATGCTCATACGATCGAGAATGCGATGCCGATGCACCCGAAAAACGAAACATGTTGGCTTTTCGGTACTTTCACACTCGACGACGTCGCAGCGCAGCGACTGCTGTCCGTTCTGCCGGACTTCGTCGAACTGCGCGCGACACAAGGGACCCCGGTCGAGTGGCTCGAGGTGAGCAGCCGACTGTTGGGCGCCGAGGTGGACGATCCGAAACCTGGTTCCTCCGTGATGGTTTCCCGGATTCTCGACCTTCTCTTCGTCCAGATCCTCAGAGCGTGGGCTCGAGCGGACGGATCGAACGGCGGATGGTTGACCGCAGCAATGGATCCACGAATCGGGCAGGCCCTCGAGGCCGTCCACAACGACCCGTCACGCAACTGGACCATCGACGAACTGGCGACGCTGTCCACCCTGTCGAGATCGTCTTTTGCGGAGCGCTTCTCGCGACTGGTCGGCCAGACGCCCGGCGCTTACATCACCGAGCGCCGACTCGACCGTGCCGCCGAACTACTCGTGCAAACCACCGAGCCGGTCGGAACCATTGCGATAACTGTCGGCTACGAATCCGATGCCGCGTTCAGCCGCGCCTTCCGTCGACGATTCGACGCCTCGCCGTTGAACTGGCGAAAGTCCAACTCCCACAATCACTGACGTCAGGTCGCAGCGATTACGCCTGCGACCGGGATCCGGCCGAGAACTGCAACGCGGAAGTCCACCATCGCGCGCTCCACGTGATTGGCGCTCGAGACCACAACCACGCCGGTCGCGCCTCGATCGGCGAGAATCCGCGCAGAGTTGATCGCATTCTCGACCGTCGACCACGAAGTTCCCTCTTCGGTGATCCGGCCCGGGTTGACGCCGTTGGCAACGAGCCATTCGCGCATCGCCCTGGCTTCCGTTACTCCGGCCTTCGGAGCCCCACCGCTTGTGATGATCGGAGACTGCGGGTACTGACGGGCCAGCTGGAGCGCCGCCTGAAGCCGGTCGACCAACATCGGACGCATCGTGCCGTCGTCGAAGAGGCCGGCACCCAAGACGACGATGTTCGTGCCCACGGGGTTGAGGTCGAGCAGCACGGGCGACTGGCGTGTCAGCGTCTCAGCACTCGTGCACGCGAGAATGAGAGACCGCACCGGTGTTTGGCAGCCGCCCACCGTCGACAGGATGCCGTTGACGACCGTCGTCGGAGTGATGTCGGCACTCGCTGTCGCCGGCGTCAATCCCACTCCGGCTGCGGCGATTACCGAAGCAGCAATCAATCCCTTCGTCAGAGACCTACGAACATTTGCCATGTAGCCGAACCCCCAGATTGTCGATTGTCCAGCCCACGGTAACGAACATTTCGTCGCGATTGCATCATTTGACTCAAATTTACTGTTCACTGACCGTCACACAGATTAAACATAAATATTGGGCAACAATTCGGGTTCGAAACCGTCATCTACCAGCATCTCGAATCGACGCGCCTGCCGCGTTACCGATCTGAGCTGCAGCATCCCCGAGCAGGTCGGCGACACTGAACGGCAACAATTCGTTTGTTGCAGATCACGATGTTGCATCCGGGTGTTCCTGCTCGCCCCGTCCCGACCATCGTGTCGAAGATCAATTCGGGGTTCGCGAAGCCGACGAGCTGTGACGGATCGTCGATGAGCGGACCACCCGACCCATGCACGGGAGGCCCGACGTACGGCGGCGGTGGAACGTCCACGATCGAAGCGACGACAAGCCGCAAGAACTCCTGGAGATAGAGATCCCGAGGCGCGTTCTGCCACACCGGATGCGAAACATACTTGCTCACCGGCGCATTCACGGAGTAGAAGTCCTCGCCCGCGTTCACCCAGGTCAAGAAGCCGTACCCCCCATTGGACGGAGAGGGCGCGGACAACTCGTCGAGGTAGGCGGAGTCGATCAACGTCTGATCACGCCACGCGCCTCGTTGCACCATCAGCTGACCCAGTCTGGCCATGTCTCCCGGCCGGATTGCCAATCCGAGAATCAGGCACGTTCACAGAGAACCACAGACCCATCACGTTTGGGAAGAGTCCGCCTCCATTCCGAGCGCGCGACGCGCTCCCAGCGCCATGGTGACCTGTACAAGATCTTTCGGTGACGACAGGTCAAGTCCCGTCAGGGAACTCGCTTTACGCAGGCGGTACACGACCGTGTTCGGGTGTACGTGCAACTGCCGAGCGGTGGTAGCTCGATCGAATCCGGAGTCGATGAAAGATTCGAGCGTCTCGAGCACGGCAGGATCGGACTCCAACGGCGACAACACATCTGCGAGGATCGGCAGCGCAGCGCTCGGGCGGGTCAGTTGATACTCGACTGCAAGATCCTCGAGACGCACGACCCCACTTGTACGGCCGTACTTTCGGGCAACGTTCAGCACCTCGCGCGCCTGCGACACCGCTGCGGGAATTGCCGGCGGTGCCGCGACATGTACGGCGGCAACCGTCGATGCACCGATGACCTTCTCGAGATCACCCAATCGTCGACACAATGAAAGATACTGCGGACTCGACGCCCAGTTCCCCTCAACGGGTTCCGATTCCACAATAGGAATCAGTACGGCTCCGCCATTGCTCCCGAGCACCCCGAGCGCTTTGTCACGCCCCACCTGATCGAGCTCTCGTTGCAGGTGGCGCACCTTTCTCCGCTCGGCGACGGCAGTGTCCACCTCGGTCGAGGACTCGTCGTCATTCCGTTCGACGTGCAGCGCCACCACCCAGTACAGGCGCGCCAACCTGATGCCCACATCGTCGGAGACCCGATCAACATCGACACCCGTCGAAAGTGCTACGAACAATGACCTTCGCGCAGAATCCTCGTCCGTCTGGGTGGCGTGGTCGGAACCGTAGCCGGCAAGAACCGCCGACGCGGAGGCCGCGGTGTATGCATTCAAGAGTCGTCCGGTGCGGGCAAGTGCGACACCGTCTTCCGGGACCGCCCATTCGCTGATGGTCTCCCACCACAGCCCGGCAGCCAGGTGATATGCCCGCAGCACCTCACCGAGCGGAACCAATTCCTGAGCCCGTTGGCGAGCCGATTCGCTGATGTCGGCGAGCAACTCGGGCGTCAGATCGGCGCCGGTCCGCAGCATCGAAATGAACAGTTCCAGATTGCGCCTCACGATGGTGGTGACGTCGTTACGCAATGCCTCGTCAGGGAGCAACCGGTAGAAGGTGACGTCGCGGTGGACCAGATCGACTGTCTCAATGACCAGTGGATGGGTGCGTTGCGCCAGTCGGTCGGCCAGAGATCTGCCACCAACCAGGATCGGCTCGAACGGCAGATTTTTGTTTCCTGACACAAAACCCTCCACAGAATTGAATTGCCACCACAAGGCCGACCTGCCTTTTTCCTATCACTATGTAACCCACGCCACTCACGAATTCACAATCAGCGGCGTAACTGGAAGTCCCACCTTCGACCAAGAGGAGCCTCGAGTGACGTGGAAAACGCGCAGCGCAGCCATTCTGGCAGGCGTCGTGGCTGCCGGTTCGATCGCGGCTCTCGGGACCGGTGTGTCGAGTGCCGAGACACCGGTCAGCACTATCCAGTACGTCGCACTCGGCGATTCCGCGGCGGCCGGCCCACTGGTCACCGCGCAGGACTCGTCGTCACCGGGCTGTCTACGATCACTCGACAACTACCCGTCCGTGGTGGCGCGAGAACTCGGCGCTCAACTCACGGATATGACCTGCTCGTCGGCGCGATCCGCCAACGTCACGGACACCGCACAATCGACGTTCTCCGGTCAAGTATCACCGCAGGCAACAGCATTGGGGCCTGATACCGACCTCGTCACCATCACCATCGGTGCCAACGACATCTCGTTGTTCCCGACAGTTCTGAGTTGCGTCAATCCACTCCCCGAACCCGCCGGAACGTCCTGCCGTGACAAGTTCACCTCCGGTGGCGTCGATCAACAGCGACAAATGATCGAAAATGCGTCCACAGGTTGGAGTTCTATGATCGAAGTCGCGCAGGATCGAGCACCTTCGGCGCGCATCGTCGTGGTCGGATACGGAACATACATCCGTGGTGGCGGCTGCCCCGGCACTCAGCCGTTCTGGCCGCGCGACGCCGACTATCTCCAGAGTGTGATCGACTACGGCAACACGGTCATGGCAGCAACTGCGGCCCGTCACGGCGTCGAGTACATCGACATCACCGAAACCACTGCCGGACATGACATCTGCACGGACTCTGCCACTGCTTACTACACGGGAATCGTCCCTAGCCAGCCGGCGGTTCCACTGCATCCCACTGCGGCCGGGATGCAGGCGATCGGCAAAACCGTCGCCGACGCTCTGTCCTGAGCTTCTCCCCCAGCACAATTCATTCAGCACTCGCGAAAAGGGTGGAACAATCATGTCAATTCAACGAGACGCTCCGCCGCTGCCGTCCGTCGACGGCGCCCCTGTCGGAACACGTGACAAACTTCTCGGCGGCACACTCGTCGCCCTGTTTCTCGCGAACATGCTCAACTTCTTCGACCGGGCGATCCCCTCGGTCGTTGCCGAGCCGATCAAGAACGAGTTTTCGCTCAGCGACTTGCAATTGGGATTGATCACCTCTGCATTCACCCTCGTCTACGCAGTCGCAGGACTGCCTCTGGGCCGGTTGGCCGACACGAAGAACCGTCCCAAGATCATCGGGATCGGACTCCTGGTGTGGAGCGGACTGACGGCAGCAACCGGTGCCGCCGGCAGCTATGTGCTGTTCATCCTCGCGCGTCTCGGCGTCGGTGTGGGCGAAGCGACCTTCACACCTGCAGCCAACTCGATGATCGGCGATATCTACCCGGCAGAACGACGCTCACGCGCACTTGGTGTCTTCATGCTCGGTTTGCCAATTGGCCTCATGCTCGCCTACTTCACCGTCGGCAAGATCGCCGAGGCATTCGACAGCTGGCGTGCACCGTTCTTCCTCGCGGCGATTCCCGGTGTCCTGCTTGCAGTCGTGCTCTACCGCATGGCAGATCCGGTTCGTGGTGGTTCCGAAAGTCCGGAGGCCCGCGCAGCCGCTGTTTCACAGGCACCGATCACCCGCCCGATCCGTCGTCTGCTCGCAATTCCCACGCTTCGTTGGCTCATCCTTGCCGGGCTGACGTTCAACTTCGCCGCCTACGCAGTGAATTCGTTTGTCGTCCCGCTGCTCATGCGCCAGTACCACCTGAAACTGACTGCGGCGGCATCGGTCACCGGCATCATCGTCGGAATCACGGGCCTGATCGGATTGCTTCTCGGCGCTCGCTACGCGGACAAGGCCAGCGCACGCTCACCACGCGCACGGTTGATGATCGGTGTCGGAACCTCGGCATTGGCGGCACCTTTGACGGCGCTGGCACTGTTGCAACACGGCGGAAACGTCGTGATGTTCACGCTCTTGTTCTCGGCCGGGTGGCTTCTGGCCTACGGCTTCTACATCAGCGTCTACCCTGCCATTCACGACGTCGTGGTTCCCAGGCTCCGCGGCACTGCGACTGCGTTGTTCTTCGCTGCCATGTACCTTCTCGGCGGATTCTCCGGACCGGTTGCCGTTGGAGCGATCTCGGACTGGTTCGCCAAGCGTGCACTTGCAGATGCCGGTACCGGGAAGTTGGCTCAGTACGCCGGCGACGGGTTGAACTCGGCCATGTATCTCGTGCCGATCATGTTGGCACTCACCGCGGTATTCATCTACCTGGCTACCCGCACTGTCGGCAAGGACTCCGCGCGCATGCAAGCGGAGCTGAGCCAGGCCTGACCGACAAGTTCACGGGCGGTGGCGGGACCCTGAGGCCCCGCCACCGCCGAGTTCAGTTGACCGTAATCGCCAGAGTCGACAACATGGACCGCAACATGTCCGGCAAGCGAGCGATCATTCGCTGCTCGGTTATCCGAACGGAGACGGGCGCGGCCAGCGTCGCTCGCCACAGTTCCGGTTGATTCTTCATCAGGTTGTTGTAGACCGGGAGCAACTGATCGTTGATGTAGGTCCAACGACCATCCCGGTCCGCCCAGTTGAAGTCCGGAAGCGGCGTTTGCACAACAGCATTGCCCACCGCGAACGAGAGCGGGTTCGACTCGCGTGGCGGCACGACGCCAGGCATCGACGGTGATGCGGCGAAGGTGGTCAGGTAAGTCAACGAGCGACCAACGCTGCCGCGGTAGGCCTTCGCCTCGTCCCACTGATCACCCACCGACTGGTACTGCTCCCTTCGCAGCAGACGCACATTGCCGTCGAAGACCGATTCCGGTGTCCCCGAAGCAATGTTGTTCCACGCGATACGGGCGTTCTCGTCGAGCAGCCCTGCGCGATCGAGTTCGGCGATGCCGTCGACACCGTCGTGAACCCACGCCATGTGCATGGGAATCAGGTCCGAGAAGATGTGTTTGCTCATCGCAATCACTCTCCCCTGGAACCACATCACGTCCTCGGGGCGAATCTCGTGGCCGACCTCGAGAAGTGCCGCAATGTCCTCGGGTGCTCCCATCGACGATGCAACCGGCGACCCGATGCGGTCGATCTCTCGCCAGACCAGTGCCATCGCCTCGCTGATCGCTTGGACTTCCAGCACAACCCGCCCGTAGTCCAAGTCGAGGAGTCCACCGGCGAAAGCGGGCCCGACCATTCCTCCCATACCTGCCCACTGCAGCTCTCGATGCTCGAGCTGGAGTCGCTCGTAGAACTGGAAAGTGTTGGTGAGGTTTCCGAGATTCGCGTGCACACCGTCGAACGGAGTCCACGAAGCGAGATCGATACCTGCCGACTCCGTCCCGACCGCGAGCCAGTACTGCTTGAGCAGTGTCTGATAGCGATGCGGATCCACTCCCGAGGCTCGGGCGGTATCCACCAAAGACCGCAGCGTCGCGGAATCCGATGGCAGAGAAGGATGCAGGCCGCCCGTGGCTTCGGCGTTTGCGTTCACTGCTTCCAGGTCGAGGTACCTGTCGAGCTCACCAGTACCCGCGGACGCCCTGCCTCCCAGTACGACGGCACCGCCGATACCTGCCGAAGCAACGAGAACCGTGCGCGCAAAATCCCTGCGCGTCAGAGACTTCCGCAAGCTCATCGTCCCTCGGCTTCGTCGAACGTCTTTGCCAGCCAGGCGATGTCCTGCATACCCAGCTGATCGGTCACCGTCTTGTACAGGTTGGTCACGTAATCGAGCGGCCCGCACTGCGACGGGAGCAGGTCCACGTTGCCGCCGTCTGCTCGATATGTCTGCGCCAATTGCTCTGCCTCACTGAAGGGAACGAGAAAGTCGTCCTCACAGGAAGAAATCAGAAGCTTGGAAGCCGGCGCCTGCTTTCCCAACGTGTTGTCCGCGTACGCCGCGGCCAGCGCAGGGATCGTTCGGGGCGAAGGGTTGGTGAGTAGGACGTCGAATGGAACGAATGGGAGTCCGAGGTAGAGCGCCTGGCAGGACGCGCGGAAGGCTGCGGCGACGTTGTGACCGATCGGAGTCAGATGATCGTCGAGCCGAACGTCGGGGTAGCCCGCGTCGAATCCGAGAATGCTCGAGAAGACGAATCCGGAACCGATCCCACCGGCCGCTGTTTCCTCGAACGTTGCCGGGTCGATCATCATCGCCTGAATGGCACTGGCCTGGACGTTCAGTTCCGGCGCATATTCATGGGCCTGTTCCGCGGCAAAGCCCGCTGCGACACCGCCTCCGGCGACACCGTAGATGCCGACAGGGGTGTCTGATTCGAGGCCACCTTCCGGAAGCGCGAGTGCTGCCCGAACGCCGTCGAGCGTTGCCTTCCCTGAGAACTGTCCGATCGAGAACGGATGGGGAGCAGTGTCGCCGTCGTTGCCGACGTCGCTCATCATCACTGCCCAGCCGTGGCCGAACATCTGAGCCACCGGGCCGAGCGCCGAGAACATCGCCGGGTCGCTCTGATTGCCGCCGGTCCACTGGTGACTTGGTGCGCAGTTCGCGCCGAGGCTGTCGTTCGCCTCGGCGTATCCGATGATCTTGCGATCACCTGGCGCAGTTCCGTCCTCGGGAATCATCAGAATTCCGGTGCTGATCACCTGCCGACCGAAGTGATCAGTGGTGGTGTACATGAGTTGGTGAGCCGAGACCACGTCGGGACGGACCTGGTAGACCTGCACGCTGACCGGACGCGCTTTGAGAAGAGTGCCGGGGGCGGTACCCGGCTCGATTTCGGGTTCGTCGAACCACGGATCATCGGACGAGAGCCCGAGTGGAGTCAATTCGGTGGAAATGTCAGCGCCTTGGAGTGCCTTCACGACCAACGGGTTGAACACGTCGGCCAGGTCGACGGTCTCCTGCGCACCAGCCGGCGACCCCACCGCAAACAAGGCCACTGCCAGGGCCGATGCCGTTCCGGCGCGCCATGACCACCGTCGCCACGTCGAGTCAAACATCGTTCACGAGTTCCTTACTTTCGGGTAATGAGCACCCCTACACTCCCATTCACCTGCATTAACAGACAAGTCGGGCACCCATCCGTTGGCCGAAAACCTCGATCGGGCTTAGGCTGACGGCACCTGTCCGGCAAGTCTGGCGTGGGAGGTTTGTCTGTGAGTGCTCCGACCCGTGTATCGCGAGCTACCGGCGATTCACTCCAAGCTCGACCGCGGCCGTCCAACATCACGTGCAAGATTCTGATGGCCGTGACAGGACTGATCTTCGCCGCTTTCGTTCTCGTCCACATGATCGGAAACCTGAAGGTCTACACCGGTGCCGATCACTTCGACGACTACGCACACTGGCTACGAACGGTGTTCGAACCCTTCCTGCCCTACGAGGGACTTCTGTGGATTCTTCGCATCGTCTTGCTCGCGTCATTGGTCGCACACGTCTGGTGTGCCTGGCTGCTCACCGTCCGCGGACGCCGAGCTCGAGGAAAATTTCGACGTAAAGGTCTGGGAATCAAGTCCTTTACAGCGCGCACGATGCCCGTCACCGGAGCTGTGCTGCTGCTGTTCGTCATTTTCCACATACTCGACCTCACGACCGGAACCCGACCCATCGGCAGCAGCGAGTACGAAGCGGCCACGCGCACACAGAGTTACGCATACGACAATCTGATTGCCAGCTTCGAGCGTCCGCTGGTGGCAGCGTTCTACATCGTCGCGATGGCTCTGCTGGCAATGCACCTCGCGCACGGGCTCTGGAGCGCGGTCAACGATCTCGGCGTGACCGGCCAACGACTGCGCCGGATTGGCGTTGCACTCTCCGGAATCTTTGCGCTCGCCGTGATGGTCGGAAACATGTCGATCCCCATCGCGGTCATGACCGGCGCCATCTCGAAGACAGGAGCGTCATAAGTGAACAGCTTCGAACTCGACGATCTGCGCAGCATCGGGACACCGGTGGACGGTAAGGTCCCGGCCGGCGATCCGGCGACGGCCTGGCCCACTCGCAAACTCGACTACAAGCTCGTCAGCCCACTCAACCGGCGCAAGTTCACGGTCATCGTCGTCGGTACCGGCCTCGCCGGCGCCGCCTGCGCCGCCTCCCTCGGTGAACTGGGCTACCACGTCGAGTCCTTCACCTTCCACGATGCACCCCGCCGTGCACACAGTGTCGCCGCGCAAGGAGGCATCAACGCTGCTCGCGCTCGAAAAGTGGACAACGACAGTCTCGCCCGCTTCGTGAAGGACACCGTCAAGGGCGGTGATTTCCGGGGCCGTGAGGCCGACTGTTTCCGTCTCGCCGAAGAATCCGTACGCGTCATCGATCACATGAATGCCATCGGGGCACCGTTTGCTCGCGAGTACGGCGGCACTCTGGCCACCCGATCCTTCGGCGGCGTTCAGGTGTCGCGCACGTACTACACGCGCGGGCAGACAGGCCAGCAGTTGCAGATAGCGTCGTCGCAGGCACTGCAACGTCAGATCGCAGCCGGAACGGTCAACCTACACACCCGAACCGAGATGCTCGATCTCATCGTTTCGGACGGGCGAGCACAAGGGATAGTCACACGCGATCTCGTGACCGGTGAGATCGGCGCCACCACAGGTCATGCCGTCGTACTGGCATCCGGCGGCTACGGAACCGTATTCCACAAGTCCACACTTGCGAAGAATTCCAACGCCACGGCCGCCTGGCGAGCGCACCGACGCGGTGCGTTGATGGCTTCACCCTCGTTCATCCAATTCCATCCGACGGCACTTCCCGTCAACTCCGAGTGGCAGTCGAAAACCATTCTGATGAGCGAATCCCTGCGCAACGACGGCCGGATCTGGGTACCGGCCAAGCCCGGAGACGATCGTGAGCCCGGCGACATTCCCGAAAACGAACGCGACTACTACCTCGAGCGCAAATATCCGGCGTTCGGGAACCTCTCTCCCCGCGACGTCTCTTCACGGGCCGCCCGCGAGCAAATCGACTCCGGTCACGGCGTCGGCCCTCTGAAAAACAGTGTGTACCTGGATTTCCGCGATGCGTTGGCACGGCTCGGCCGCAAGACCATCGAGGAGCGATACGGAAATCTGTTCTCGATGTATCGCGACGCCACCAGCGAAGACCCCTATACGGTGCCGATGCGCATCGCCCCCGGAGCCCACTTCACCATGGGAGGACTGTGGAACGACTACGACCAGATGACCTCCATCCCCGGCTTGTTCGTCGGTGGCGAGGCAGGCTGGGGATACCACGGGGCCAACCGCCTCGGCGCCAATTCGTTGCTCTCGGCATGCGTCGACGGCTGGTTCACCCTCCCGTACGCGATTCCGAATTATCTTGCGCCGCTGCTCGGATCCACTCCACTCGAACTGTCCGATCCCGCTGTGACGTCGACGCTCACTGACGTGAGGGGTCGGGTGGACCTGCTGCTCTCGGTCGGCGGAACACACGGCCCCGACAGGTTCCATCGACAACTGGGCGAGATCCTCTATGCGGGTTGCGGTGTCACCCGAACGGCCGAGGGCTTGACCAAGGCGATCGCCGAAATCCGCGCACTGCGAACCGATTTCTGGTCGAACCTGCGAGTTGCCGGCAGCGGAAACCAGTTCAACCAGGAGTTGGAAAGGGCCGGCAGGGTAGCCGATTTCCTCGAGCTCGCCGAACTGATGTGCGTCGATGCTCTCGATCGTGACGAGTCCTGTGGAGCGCACTTTCGTGCCGAACATCAGACTCCCGACGGCGAAGCGCAGCGAAACGATCAGGACTGGTGCTTCGTCTCCGCGTGGGAAGCCGCCCAGGACGGCAGACACGTTCGACACGACGAGCCGTTGTCCTTCACCGCTGTTCCACTGCAGACGAGGAACTACGTATGAAAATCACCGTGGACGTGTGGCGCCAATCCGGACCTGAGTCGTCCGGCGCATTCGACACCTACCAAATAGACGACGCGACGGTGGAGATGTCGCTGCTGGAGCTCCTCGACCGACTCAACGACCAACTCGTGGAGAGCGGCAACGAACCCATCGCCTTCGATTCCGACTGCCGAGAAGGGATCTGCGGGTCCTGCGGCATCACGGTCGACAATGTTCCCCATGGACCGGTTGCGAACACTCCCACGTGCCGTCAGCACCTGCGCAGCTTCTCCGACGGGGACCGAATCAAACTGGAGCCATTCCGCTCCGCAGCCTTTCCCGTGGTCCGAGACCTCGTCGTCGATCGCTCTGCGCTCGACCGGGTGCTCGAAGCCGGTGGATACGTTTCGGTCAATGCAGGAACCGCGCCGGACGCAGACAGTCAGCCGCTCTCGCATCAAAGTGCCGAAGCTGCACTGGACTTCGCCGCGTGCATCGGCTGCGGCGCTTGCGTGGCAGCCTGCCCGAACGGTGCCGCGCACCTCTTCACCGGGTCCAAACTGACCCACCTGTCTCTCGTCACGCAGGGCCGCAACGAACGTGGCAAGCGGGCCCGAGCGATGTCGCACCAGATGGAGGCCGACTTCGGGCCGTGCTCGACCTACGGTGAATGTGCGCAGGTGTGTCCCGCGGAGATACCGCTGACCGCGATTGCCGCTGTCAACAAGGAATCGATGCGATTCGGATTGCGGCGCAAGGACAACTGATCGTCACCAGGCGCCGATCAGCTTCATCCACGCGCCGCCGATGATCGTCCAGATCAGGATTATCACGACGCTCATCACGAAACCGATTCGGAACCACTCCGAGGTCTTGATGTATCCGGAACCGTAGATCACTCCGGCCGGACCGGACGCGTAGTGCGAGATACCGCCGAACAGGCTGCCGATGAAGCCGAACACTAGGGCCGAGAACAGCGGCGGCGCACCGGTTGCCACCGCCGCGCCGAGAAACACCGCGTACATCGCGACGATCTGCGCGGTGTTCGACGCAAACAGATAGTGCGCGTAGAAGTACACCAAGGTCAGGATCGCAAAAGCCCAGATCCACGGCAAACCGTCGACGCTCGAGGAGACCTGGGTACCGATCCACGAGATCACGCCGAGTTCTTCGAGATGGCTTGCCATACCGACCAGAACGGCAAAGAACACGAGCGTCTGCCACGCCCCGGTGTCGTGGACCAGGTTGTTCCACGTCAGCACCTTGGTCACCAACAGGATGCCGATTCCGACAAATGCTGTTGTAGTGGCGTTGACGTTGAGCTGCGAGCCCAGGCACCAGAGCACCAGCAGCAGAACGAAGGTGGCGGCCATGATCTTCTCGTTGCGGCTGATCGGACCTGCCTTGCGCAGTTCCTCCCTGGCTTGCTCGGGTGCTTTCGGAGTCTTCAACATCGTGGGCGGGAAGATCTTCGACATCACCCACGGGATCGCGATGAGACTCGCAATTCCCGGAACCGATGCTGCCAGCGCCCATTTGCCCCACGAGATGTCGATGCCGATCTTGGCAGCCGCATCGACGGCGACGGGGTTACCCGCCATGGCGGTGATGAACATCGCGGAGGTCACGACGTTGACTTGCAGCGACGTGAGCAGCAGATATGCTCCGAGCTTCTTGCGAGAGTCCTCGGGCTCGGGATTGGAGTCCTCCAACTTGCTCAGCGAGACGATGATCGGATAGACGACGCCACCCGCACGGGCGGTGTTCGACGGCGTCGCCGGAGCAAGTATCAAGTCCGTCAACGCCATTCCGTAGGACAATCCGAGACTCGACTTGCCGAGTTTGGTCACGAACATGAGCGCAACCCGTTTGCCGAGTCCGGTGACCAGAAAGCCCTCGGCAATGAAGAACGATGCGACAATCAGCCAGATCGTGGTGTTACTGAAGCCGGACAACGCTTCCGTCGGCGTCTCGGTCTGGGTGATCATGGCGATCGACAGGCCTACCAGCGCCACAGAACCCGTCGGCAGAGGCTGCAAGATCAACGCCACGATGGTGCCGACGAAAATTCCGAGCATGTGCATGCCCTTGGGATCCACACCGTCCGGAACAGGCATGAAATAGATGATCAAGCCGAGGACGACGGGCACCGCAGCCGGGTAGTACCGCCTGAGCACTGATTGTTTCGACGGCTCCGCCGGCGGTGTCGTCTCAGAAAAAGACTCAGTGCTTTCGGATTTGGCCTCGGACATTTGCATCTCCTCGACTTGTCGCCCCAGGTGATCGCCCCAGATGATTGTCCCCCAAACATCAGGTTTTCGTGCGGTCAATCCAAGTTCGAGAGAAATTGCCCGGAAGTACAGTCGTCCTTACGAGGCGCTGTCTCGCACCGACGCTTCAGTGGGAGAATGCCCATCTCTCGCAAAAGATTGTGCCAATCGATCAACAGAGGCGCCGGCGTGCTGCACGCTTGAATCTCGGAGAGTTGTTCAACCTGCTTCTGCGAAAGGTATTCGTCGGCACGATGTTTGGGTCAGGACTGCGCGGATTGCCGATCTCGACCGGATCTTCGCGCGTGATGTGATCCAATTCCGAAGCATGTCAGCCGACAGACAGACCCACGAACCGAGAAGATTCGTATCGGGCCGACGACTGGTTGCGCCATCTATTGTCGGGAGTGTGACGGAATCCGACGCCCACGAGGACTCGACCGACTCCACTGAATCGGCAGTGGCCGATCACCCGAGGAAACGTCCACTGTGGCGTGAGATTCTGATCCTCGTTGTCGTCGCACTTGTCCTGAGTGTTGTCATTCAGAACTTCGTCGGACGCATCTTTCTGATCCCGTCGGAGTCCATGGAACCGACACTTCACGGATGCACCGGCTGCACGGGAGACAAGATCCTCGTCGACAGAATCAGCTATCGATTCGGGGATCCGCAACCTGGGGATGTGGTCGTGTTCAAGGGACCCGAGTCCTGGAACGACGAGTACAAATCCATTCGATCCGACAATTCGATTGTTCGCGCGTTTCAGGGACTCGGGTCCATCGTCGGCTTGGTCCCGCCGGACGAAAACGACCTCGTGAAGCGGGTAGTCGCGGTCGGTGGCCAAACCGTACAGTGCCTGTCCGAGGAAGAGGGGCTTCGAGTGAACGGCAAGCCGCTGACCGAGCCGTACATCGACAAGCGCATTCCGGGCAACGATACCTCTTGTCAAGGAAGGTATTTCGGGCCGGTCACGGTTCCCGACGGGAACCTGTGGGTGATGGGCGACAACCGCGCCCATTCGAAGGATTCACGTTTCCATCTCGATGACGAACACAGTGGAACGGTGCCGATCGACAATGTCATCGGCAAGGTTCAATTGATCGTCCTTCCCTTCTCACGGTGGGGAACTGTGAGCTCGTTCGATCCGCAGTGACAGATCGAATCAACCAGGTGGCCCGCATCTTCGGACTGCACAGTCGACATGGCTCCGCTTTCGGACGATCATCGAGCGCATCTGTTGCCGAGGGTAGGAGAACCACATGCGCGCTCGACGCATCACCGCCAATCTCAAAGTCGCCGATGTCGGAACCGCCAAGAGCTTCTACTCCGACTTTCTCGGCCTGAGCACCGAAGAGTTCAACATGGGATGGGTCGCTCGCTACACCTCTCCCGACACCGGCGCGAACGTACAGCTCGTCACGCACGACGCCACTGCAGCCGAGGACTCGGTCATCTCAGTCCACACGGACGACGTCGACGGCGCCTACGAAGAGGCCCGCAGGCTCGGCTACGAAATCGTGCACCCCATAACGACCGAAGAGTGGGGTGTTCGCCGATTCCTCGTCCGGGCACCCGATGGCAACGTCGTCAACATCGTGCGACACCGGGACTGAGCAGCGGAAAGAACCCCATTCGACGTTTTAGGTCATTTGACCTAGAGTTAGGTGCATGACCGATTCATTGCAGTATTCAGCCGACGGCCCGATCCTCGTGGCCGGCGGATACGGAACCGTGGGCAGCGCCCTGACAGCGTTGCTCGCCCCCGACTTCCCACTACTCCTCACCGGACGCACCCCCGAGCGAGGCGACGAACTGGCCGGCCGTCACGGCGCTTCCGTCCGCCGCTGGGACCTCCTCGACCCGACACCCTTCGGCGCGTCCGTACGCGCGGTCGTGTCGACGGTCAACGATCCCCACGATCGTGTCCTGTCCGCCGCCGTCGAGGCCGGCATTCCGTACGTGGACATCACCCGCTGGACAACCCGCGTCGCTCGCGCCGCCACTCTGGCGGGTCAGAAGTCGCCGAGCGCACCGGTGTACCTGTCGTCCGGATGGATGGGCGGAGTCACCAATATCGTCGCCGCAGCGCTGGCCGAGGAACTGGGTGGCGCGAGCACGATCGACGTCTCGATTCGCTACGACGTCAACGACATTGCCGGGCTGGACTCCGTCGACTTCATCGATCGGCTCGGGCAGGATTTCGAGGTGATGCAGCAAGGAAACCCGATCACCGTCAGCCCGTTGACGGATACGCGCTGGGTCGACTTCCCCGGATCGCGCACCAAGGTCGGAAGAATCGACACTCCGGAACAATTCACGTTCCCCATGACCTTGGGCGCCGAAACTGCCAGCACTCGAATAGGTTTCAGTTCGAATGCATCCACAACTGCGCTGCTCGCCGCCAAGAAGGTGGGTCTGTTCCGTTGGGGTCGCGGCGACCGCTTCACACCGCTACGACGCGGACTCCTGTACTCGCCGGGCAAGGGCGGGAGCGCGCAAGTACGCATCGATGTCACGGGCCCGAGCGGCACGACAAGCGCGACAATCGTCGACCGGCAGGGCCAGGCTCACCTCACCGCGGTGGGCGGCGCGCTGGCCGTCAGACGAGCCTTGGCCGACGATGCCCGGCCTGGAGTCACTTTCCCCGAATCGCTTCCGAACCCTCGCCGCACCGTCTCCGAGTTGGAGAGCTTCGGGGTGGCAGTATTGCGACCATGACCCTCTCCAAGGGCGCCGCCCGTGCGGCAGCACTTCTCGACGCAGCAGAACAGGTCCTCACTACTCAGGGCAATGCCAACTCGGCAATGCGCGATTTCGCAGCCGCGGCCGGAGTGCGGGTAGGACATCTGCAGCACTACTACCCCACCCGTGCAGATCTGATACGCGCAGTGATGTCACGTGCATTGACCCGCTCACTGGATCGCCTTGCCGTCGTCCCCGATACGGATCAGAGCCTTTCCCGCGAGGAATCCGAACACTTCATCGGAGTCCTGCTCGGAGAACAGGACGACCAGGCCACGGTGCGTCTGTACGTCGAAGTATGGGCCATTGCAGCGGCGGACCAAGAAGTCGCGGTCGTGCTTCGAGACTTCTACGCCCAGTACATCGCACACGTAGAGCGCGCAGTCGCGTGTGCACAACCGGAGCTGGATGCGACTGAACTTGGCGCGACAGCGCAGACCATCGTGAGCCTGCTCGAGGGTTCCGCAATTCTCCGATCGAGAATCACCGGCCGAAAGTCCGAGGCTTCGGACCGAAAGCTCGTGGACACACTGCAGTACCTGATTCACGGGTCCTGACTCGGACGTATCGTAAAGCCCATGAGCGTTGCAAACGAATGGAGCCGAATCGAAGCGTGGTGCCGTACACACGCACCGGTGACGGCTGCAGCGTTTCAACCAGGACTCGGTGACGCCGTTATCGAGGAATTCGAAGCCTCGACCGGCGTCACGTGGCCCCAGGAACTTCGCGACCTGTATCGGGTCCACAACGGCAGCCTGACCCACGACGACCGGACCGGCCTCTTTCTCGGCAGCGTGCTCCCGGACAAGTTCTTCTACCCCATAGACGTCGCAACCGAAGTTCGTCTCACTCTGCTCGAAACGTGGGATGAGACGATCTACGAGAATCCAGACCTCTACGCCGATGACGAGATGGATCGACACGATCAACGCGACGCAGGCACTGCCGCAACCATGTTCATCCCCTCGTTCGTTCCCTTTGCCGGACTGGACGAGTACCACTACTTCGTGGACACCCGCAGCGGCGCACTCCACCATTGTGTGACCGAGTATGCCTCGGACGCCACTGACAACGGCGGTCCGATCTGGGCGTCCATCTCGGTAATGCTGGCCGCCCATGCCGTAGCGCTGGAAACAGGATCAACGATCGGAGTGTGGAAACCCGTTGTCAGCAAGGGTGTTCTGGAATGGGAAGTCGACGCATGACACCCAAGCAGGATCCGACCCGTCGCACCCTCGCCGACGGGCGTCAGATCTTCTACTTCGACGATGCCGGCAGTGCCCGCGCCCACTCTGCGCGAGATTCCCGCGAATTGCCGGCTCTCGACCACTCGTCTCGGATGAGATTCGACGTTCTCACCGGGGAGTGGATCACCATGGCTTCGCATCGCATGACACGGACACATCTCCCCTCCGCCGCCGAATGTCCATTGTGCCCGACCGACGAAACACGCACGCCCACAGAGATACCCGACGGAGACTACGACGTCGCGGTGTTCGAGAATCGGTTTCCGAGCTTTGCCGCGGCGCCTGAGGAAGCCATTGACAGTCCCGGAGACGGTGCGGGCGATCGCCCAGCGGCCGGTCACTGCGAAGTGATGTGCTTCTCGAGCGATCACACGGCGTCCGTCGCCGAGCTTCCACTCGAACGCATGCGCACGATTGTGGGCGCCTGGATTTCTCGGACCGAAGAGTTGTCGGCGGATCCGCTTGTGGAACAAGTGTTCTGCTTCGAGAACCGCGGCGAAGAAATCGGGGTGACACTCACCCATCCACACGGACAGATCTACGCATACCCGTATGTCACGCCACGCACCCGATCGATGCTGACGCAGGCGCACAAACACTTCGAGCGCACCGGTCGCTCACTACTCGCCGATGTTCTGGCGTTCGAGCGCGAGGACAAGGCCCGGTTGATCTACGACGGCGATCACTGGAGCGCCTACGTCCCGACCGCCGCACGATGGCCCATCGAGATTCACCTGGCACCGCACCGAGACGTCCCGGACCTTCCCTCGCTGAACGACCAAGAGCGCGACGAGCTTGCGGTCGTCTACCAAGATCTCCTACGCCGTATCGATCGCTTCTATCCGGGCGTCGACCGGGTACCGTACATCGCGGCTTGGCACCAAGCTCCCGTCCGCATCAACCGACCTCTGGGCCGACTGCATCTTCAGCTGTTCTCGATCTTGCGCGCACCGGGCAAACTCAAATACCTCGCCGGGTCCGAGTCCGCCATGGGCGCCTGGGTGAACGACACCGTTCCCGAGGCAGTCGCGGCCCGCCTACGGGAGTTGAAATAGTGGATACGGTCTCGAACAATTCTGTGCTCCAACAGTTTCACGCCACCTACGGCTATCCGGCAACCGGAGTGTGGGCGGCACCCGGTCGAGTCAACCTGATCGGTGAACACACGGACTACAACGGTGGATTGTGCCTACCGGTCGCTCTCGAGCAGCGAACACAGGTTGCCGTCGCACTGCGCAGCGACGGGGTCGTCCGCGTGCGCAGTCGGCAATCCGCCGAGACGTACACCGGGCCCGTCGGCGACATCGCCACAGGGTGGGCCGCCTACCCCACAGCCGTTCTGTGGTCCATTGCGCGCAGAGGCCTCCCGATCGGAGGAATCGATCTTGCCGTCGACTCGTCGGTACCGGTCGGGGCCGGGCTGTCGAGCTCCGCTGCCCTCACCTGTTCGGTTGCGTTGGCCGTCAACGAACTTCATGATTCACCTTTCGCCCGCGATGAGCTGGTACAGGTGTGCATCCAGGCCGAGAACGACGGCGTCGGCGCACCGACCGGAGGGATGGATCAAACCATTGCCCTCTTTGCTCAGCCCTCGACCGCGCTCCTGCTGGACTGCCAGGACGGATCCACCGAACCCATACCTTTCGAACTCCACGGTGCAGGTTACGAACTGATCGTCATCGACACCCGGGTCAAACACTCACTCGCAGACGGACAGTACGGAATGCGGCGCTCTCAATGCGTCGCTGCAGCAGCAGCTCTCGGCGTCGGCAGCTTGCGAGAGGCTACAGCAGGCCAGGCCGAGACAGTGCGAGACCCGATTCTCCGGGCGCGGGCACGGCACGTCGTGACCGAGATCGAGAGGACGCGGAAGACCGCAGAACTTCTGCGCAACAGCAGATTCAGCGACGTCGGCGAGCTGTTCGACAACTCGCACGCCTCGTTGCGCGACGACTTCGAGGTCTCGTGTGAAGAACTCGACGTCGCCGTTGCCGCAGCACGACGCGGCGGCGCGATCGGTGCGCGGATGACCGGCGGCGGATTCGGAGGCTCGGCCATCGCGCTGGTTCCGGAAGGAAGCGGAGCGGAGGTCATCGCGTCAGTGAGCCGCGACTTTGCGGCGCGAGGTTGGCGAGCACCCCACTTTCTCGGCGTCGTTGCCGGGGGTTCGGCCGCCCGTCTCTGAGCGAACGGCACGTTCAGCGCACTGGAGGCGCCGAACGTACCGTTCGCCCTGGTTGGGGCACCTTGAGATCCCCCTCACATAAATAGTCATCTCAGATGCGAATTATGTAGGTTCAGATCATGCAACTGACGCAGTTCACCGATCTGGGATTGCGCGTCGTCATGCGGTTGGCCGTACTCGACGCGGATGCCTCCCCCAGCACTCGGGATGTTGCGCAGCAGCTCAACGTGTCGTATTCCCATGCCACCAAGGTGGTTACACGGCTCGGTGAGCTCGGCATCGTGACAACCAGGCGCGGCCGCGGCGGTGGGCTTTCCATCACCGAACTCGGCCGCACCGCCACCATCGGCTGGCTGGCCAGACGCCTCGAAGGCCCGGGTGAAGTCGTCGACTGCGAAGGCGACAAACCGTGCCCATTGCGCGGAGGTTGCCTCCTTCGAAGTGCGTTGCGCGAAGCACAGGAAGCGTTTTTCGTTTCACTCGACGCGGTCACGATCGAAGACGTCATCCGGCAGCCGTCCAAAACTGTCCTGCTACGCCTCACCACCCGGAGCGACGAAGCAGGCTGATCAATCGAATTTCGACCGAACGGAGCAGCTCATGCTTTCCCCACAGTCAACCGAGGTCATTCGCGCCACCCTTCCCGTGGTCGGCGCCGCCATCGGCGATATCACAACCCTGTTCTACCGCAAGATGTTCGACGCACATCCTGAACTCGAACGTGATTTGTTCAATCGCGGCAATCAGAAGCAGGGCGAACAGCAGAAGGCTCTCGCCGGCGCCATCGCGGCATTCGCGACGCTTCAGCTCGAGCCGGACAGCGCCAAGGTCGATCTCATACTTTCACGTATCGCCCACAAGCATGCGTCGCTGGGAATCACGCCCGACCAGTACGCAATCGTGCACGAACACCTCTTTGCCGCGATCGTCGAAATACTCGGCGATGCAGTCACTCCCGACGTCGCAGCAGCCTGGGACGAGGTCTACTGGCTGATGGCGGAAACCCTCATCACGATGGAGCGTGGCCTCTACCAACTCGCCGGCGTGGACGCCGGTGACGTCTGGCGCACAGTCAGGATCAGTGAACGAGTTCTTCAGTCCGCCGACACCGTCTCACTGACGCTCACGTCGCTCGACGGCAGTGCACTCCCCACCTTCGCTCCCGGACAGTATCTTTCGGTCGGGGTTACGCTGCCCGACGGCGCCCGCCAGATCCGCCAATACAGCCTGTGTTCGATACCGAGCAGCGCAGACTGGCGGATCAGCGTCAAGCGAATCTCCGGAACTCCCGATGGCGAAGTGTCGAACTTCCTCTACAACAACGTATTCGAAGGCCAAGAACTCTCCGTCACCACACCTTTCGGTGATCTCACCATGCCGGACGACAACTCGCCGCTCCTGCTCGCGTCGGCCGGAATCGGTTGCACACCGATGATCGGGATGCTCAATCATCTCGTGGACACCGGCGCTGACCGTCCGGTATCTGTCATCCATGCGGATCGATCCATTGCGGATCACGCGCACCGCGCAGAACTCAGCACACTCGTCGACCAGATTCCCGCCGCAACCCTGCACCGTTGGTACGAGGATCTCGGCACGCACGTTGCGTTCGGATCGGTTCACGAAGGACGGGCGGATTTGCAAGGTATTGCAGTGGAGCCCGATACCCAAGCCTTCCTTTGCGGGCCGATGCCGTTCATGTTGGCGATGCGCGCCTCGTTGCTCGAACGGGACGTCCCGGCGCAGAATATCCACTACGAGGTCTTCGGGCCCGACAGCTGGGCCAACACCTGAGCGGACCACTGCCTGCGAACTGGACCTTGGCGCGCCACAGTAATCCCTTGTGTACTCGACGGAACATACGTAC
Source organism: Rhodococcus sp. MEB032 (assembly GCF_030208925.1). Classification (NCBI taxonomy): domain Bacteria; kingdom Bacillati; phylum Actinomycetota; class Actinomycetes; order Mycobacteriales; family Nocardiaceae; genus Rhodococcus; species Rhodococcus sp. MEB032. Next base: position 36,562 of record NZ_JARVSY010000018.1, on the reverse strand, counting down.
CGAGTAGTGGGAGACCGACATGATCACGTCAGCGTCGATGACGGGAGTCGCGCTGATCGCCCTGGCGATGGTTCTGACACCGGGCCCCAACATGATCTATCTGGTGTCCCGCAGCATCAGCCAGGGCCGCCGGGCAGGTTTGATCTCGCTCGGCGGAGTCGCAACCGGTTTCCTGGTCTACCTCACCGCCACGTGTGCAGGGCTGACGGCGGTTCTCTTCGCCGTACCAACGGTGTTCACCGCGGTGAAAATCGGTGGTGCCCTGTACCTGGCCTATCTCGCCTGGTCGACACTCCGACCAGGTGGGAAGTCCGCTTTCGAGGTGGGCGAGGTCGACCGCCACGGTAGCGGCCGTCTGTTCGGGATGGGGTTGACCACCAATCTGCTCAATCCCAAGATTGCGCTGATGTACGCGGCCCTGATCCCCCAGTTCGTCGATCCCACTGCGGGTCCGGTCTGGCAACAGGCACTCGTACTCGGCGGCGTGCAGATCCTGGTCGCAGTCACCGTCAACGCGTTGATCGTGTGCTGTGCGGCAGCCGTGTCGACCTTCCTCATGGCGCGTCCGGTGTGGATGCGGGCTCAGAAATGGCTAGCGGGTGGCATTCTCGGAATCTTCGCCACCCGCATGGCCCTGGAGTAGTTTCAGTCCTTCGGACGTTGGTCGATCAGACGACGCGCTTTGCCGATCGAGCGTTCGAGTCCGCCGGGTTCGAGAACGCTCACCTCGACCGTGACACCGATCTTGTTCTTCACCAGCTTCTGCAACGCCGAAGACGCTGCCGCATGATCGGAAATTGCCGCGTCAGGGCGAGCCTCGACGCGCACTGTCAGAGTATCCATCCGGCCCGGACGCTCCAGCACACACTGGAATTGGGGTGCCAGGGCGGGGACGGTCAGGATCAGCTCTTCGATCTGTGTGGGGAACAGATTGACCCCACGCAGGATGATCATGTCGTCGGTCCGGCCGGTGACCTTCTGCATCCGACGCATCGAGCGCGCCGTACCGGGCAACAGACGGGTCAGGTCCCTGGTTCGGTAGCGAATGATGGGCAGCGCTTCCTTGGTGAGAGAGGTGAAAACCAGCTCACCTTCTTCACCGTCCGGCAGCACTTCGCCCGTGACCGGATCGATGATCTCCGGGTAGAAGTGGTCTTCCCAGATATGGAGCCCGTCTTTGGTTTCCACACATTCCATTGCCACACCCGGGCCCATGATCTCGGAGAGTCCGTAGATGTCGACCGCATGCATGTCGAGTTGCTGTTCCAGCTCGGTACGCATCTGTTCGGTCCACGGCTCCGCTCCGAAAACTCCCACCCTCAGTGAGGTCTTCGAGGGATCGATGCCTTTCTTGATCATCGCATCCACGATGGTCAACATGTACGACGGAGTCACCATGATGGCGTCGGGCTCGAAGTCCTCGATCAGTTGAATCTGCCGCTCGGTCATGCCACCGGACATGGGAATGACCGTGCAGCCCAAGCGCTCCGCACCGTAGTGTGCTTTCAACCCACCGGTGAACAGACCGTACCCGTAAGCCACGTGAACCTTGTCCGAAGACCGCACGCCGCCGGCCGAGAGACTGCGCGCGATGAGATCGGCCCAGTTGTTCAGGTCGTTGCTCGTGTACCCCACCACCGTCGGGCGACCGGTGGTCCCCGAAGACGCGTGAATTCGCGAGACCCGGTCCTGTGGCACCGCAAACATCTTGAACGGATAGTTCTCACGCAGATCCGCTTTGGTGGTGAAGGGAAACTTCGCGAGATCGCTCAGATCCTTCAAGTCGCTCGGGTGGACGCCGGCGTCGTCGAAAGCTTTGCGGTAGTGCGGAACATTGGTGTACGCGTGCATCAGGGACCATTGCATCCGCTCGAGTTGGAGCGTCGAAATGCGGTCCCGACTGGCAAATTCGATTTCTTGCGAAGTAGCAGTGACGAGTTCGGTCATGATTGTCTCCGGTGGGCTCAGTGAGGGCGCTGTGCGGGCGGTCAGGCGTCGAAATCGACTGTTATCTGTTCACCGACAGGGAAGGTCTGGCAGGTCAGTACGAAACCCGCGTCGACTTCGTAGTCTTCGAGTGCGTAGTTCCTGCGCATCTCGACGTCACCGCAGGTGACCTTGGCGCGACACGTTCCACAGACCCCGCCCTTGCACGCGAAGGGCAGATCCGATCGGTACTGTTCCGCTGCATCGAGAATCGACTGGTCTCGCGGAAGTGTCGCGGTGGTCGATCGACCGTCGAGCGTGATGGTGATCTCGCTGCCTGGTCCCACAATTTCGGGCTCACGATGCACTGCAACCGGCGGAGCGACGTCGTCGACGTAGAACAGCTCGTGATGGATGCGATCCTTGGCAATTCCCAAGCCGGCCAGTACTTCCTGGGCGTCGTTGACCATCCCGAACGGACCACACAACCAGAAGCCGTCGACCTGGTCGCACGGAACGAGAGAGGTGAAGATCTCACGCAACCGGTCGGCGTCGAGACGGCCCGAGAACAACTCGACCTCGCGCGGCTCGCGAGAGAGGACATGAATAACGTCCAGGCGCGCACCGTACCGGTCCTTTAGGTCGGCGATCTCTTCGGCGAACATGACCGAACGGGTGCGCCTGTTCCCGTACAGCAGGGTGACATCGGCCTCGGGGTTCACCAGCAGTGTTGCAGCGATGGACAACATGGGCGTGATTCCGGAGCCCGCCGCGATCAGAACGTGCCGTCCACCCAATGCCGGATCGGCGACAAAATTGCCAGATGGGCCCTGGACGTCGATTCGATCCCCGGCCTTGACGTCTCGCACCAACCAGGAGGAGAAGAGTCCGTCTGCCACTTCGCGAACCCCCACCCGTGGAGACGCCCCTACCGGTGCACAGATCGAGTAGGAGCGACGGTGTTCGACGCCGTCGATCATCCGCCGCAGTGTCAGTGACTGCCCGGCGCCGAAGTCGAATTGATCGGCGATATCGGCAGGCACGTCGAAGGTGACGGCAACTGCGTCGTCGCACAGTGATTCGACACCGGCGACCGTCAACGGGTGAAATGGTTTGTTCCGGTTCGTCGTTGCGGTACTCATCTGTTCAGATCTCCTTCACGTGATCGAACGGCTCGAGGCAGTCGAGGCAGCGATAGAGCGCTTTGCACAGGGTCGCACCGAATTCCGAACTCAGTCTGGTGTTTGCCGAACCGCACTGGGGGCACAGGATGTCGCGCGGCTTGGCCGTCAAGGTCAAGGCGATCGGGCCGGAGGTGCGACGCGGCGCGGCCCCCGGCACCGAGTACCCGGCCGTCCGAAGTTTCGCGAGCCCCTCTTCGCTGATCCAATCCGAACTCCAAGGCGGCGACAGTTGAGTCTTGATCTGGACGCTGCCGTACCCCGCGTCGGTCAGCTTGTGCTCGATGTCGTCTCGCATCGTCGCCATCGCCGGACACCCGGAATAGGTGGGAGTGATTGTCACACAGACCAAGTTCGCTTCGACGTCGACCGATCGGATGACGCCGAGATCGGCCAAGGTCAACAGTGGCATCTCCGGATCCATCACCGAGGCGACGATCTCCTGCGCCGAAGAGACGGTAGCGGAAGAGACGGTAGCGGCAGTCACGGTCACCACACCCCTTCCGGATGCTCCCGAGCGACGCACTGCATTTCGGCGAGAAGTAGCCCCAGTGCCCCGGTGTGCAGTCCGGCACGCCCGCCGCGGCCGCCGACGAAACCGGAGAAACGCGAAGGGGGCTCTTCCATTTCGGCTGCATGGAGGACCTGGGCAAGAACAGCGTCGAACTCCGGCCGAACAGTACGCGGATCCACTCCGACGCCAACTTCTGCCAAAACGAGTTCGTCCTGGGTGGGAACAAAGAGTTCGTCCACGAACGGGAAGATCTCGAGCAGGGCCGCGGCAGTCCGACGCTTGGATTCTGCCGTGCCGGCGCCCAACGTGACGACCCATCTTGCCGCGTAGTCGCGGTGGTAGGTCAGTTCTTTGACGCCCTTGTTCGCCACGGCCGCGAGGACCGGGTCCCGCGATGTGCGGAGCCGATCGAACAGCGCCAGCCGCCAGGTCGAGAACACGAGCAGCCGAACGACCGTGTGCGCGAAGTCGCCGTTGGCGAGCTCCACCAGTCTCACGTTGCGGAAACGGAACTGATCACGAAAGAAGGCAAGCGCATCTTCAGCCGGCACCGGCGACGTGTCCGAGATGAACGGAACGACAGTGGAATCGGCTGCTGCCGCGCGAGCCAGCAGCAGCCTGGCCTGTCCGATCAGATCCAGACCGACATTCGCGAGAGCTACCTCTTCTTCGAGTTCCGGTGCCCGCGTCGACCATTCGGCGAGGCGCTGCGAACTGACGAGCGCGTCGTCGCCGAGCATGAGGCAGTAGTGCGCCAGCGCACCGAGATCGACGTCATCCGGCACCGTGGTGTCGACTCCGGCGAGGGGGTCGTCGAAGCTGGTTCCGAACGCCCACTGACCGTGGCCGTCGCCGTCGACCAGGCCGTCGTAGGCACTGTCGTGATCGTTCATCTGTTGGTCCTCGAAGTCGAAGTGATTCTCACATGTGCGGAACGGAGTCCGGGATGTCGTAGAAAGTCGGGTGCCGGTAGACCTTGTCGCCGCTCGGCGCGAAGAACGGATCCTTTTCTGCCGGACTCGAAGCCACGATGTTCGCTGACGGCACGACCCAGATGCTCACGCCTTCGTTACGTCTGGTGTAGACGTCGCGCGCGTGGCGTAGGGCCATCTGATCGTCTGCCGCGCGCAGGGATCCGACGTGCACGTGGTTCAGTCCGCGCTTTCCCCTCAGAAATACCTCGTACAAAGGCCATTCGCCCCGCACCTGATCGCGCTGTACCTGATCGTTCTCGCTCATGATGTTTCCCCAGTCGTGCGATCGTGCGCGAGTCTCTCGCGCTGTGCAAAGGCGAACGCGGCGTCGCGAACCCAGGCCCCGTTGTCGTGTGCGGCTCTCCGATTGGTGATCCGCTCGACGCTCGCCGCTCCGTTGCCGCGGACCACGTCCATGAATTCGCTCCAGTCCGGCTCGCCGAAATCGTGTGCGCCACGCTCGGGGTTCCAGCGCAGGTCGGGATCAGGGAAGGTCACACCGAGTATCTCGGCCTGCGGTATCGACATGTCCACGAATCGTTGCCGCAGTTCGTCGTTCGTGTGCCGCTTGATGCGCCACTTCATCGACTGCTCGGTGTTCGGCGATTCGTCGTCCGGCGGTCCGAACATCATCAGAGCGGGCCACCACCATCGGTCGACGGCTTCCTGCACCATTGCCCGTTGAGCTTCCGTGCCGCGCATCATCGTCGCCAACAGCTCGAAGCCTTGCCGCTGATGGAACGATTCCTCCTTGCACACACGGATCATCGCGCGCGCATACGGCCCGAAGGAGCTGCGGCACAGCGGAACCTGATTGCAGATGGCAGCTCCGTCGACCAGCCAGCCGATCACACCCACGTCGGCGTATGTCAGCGTCGGATAGTTGAAGATCGAGGAGTACTTCTGCTTTCCCTCGATCAGTTTGGTGGTCAGATCGCCACGATCGGCACCGAGCGTCTCGGCCGCGGAGTAGAGATACAGACCGTGCCCGGCTTCGTCCTGGACCTTCGCCATCAGGATCGCCTTGCGTCGCAACGAAGGCGCACGGGTGAGCCAGTTTCCCTCTGGCTGCATTCCGATGATTTCGGAGTGCGCATGCTGGGCAACCTGACGGATCAGAGTCTTGCGGTAGCCGTCCGGCATCCAGTCGCGAGGCTCGATGCGCTGGTCTGCCGCGATCGTCTCGTCGAACAGGTTCTGCAGGTCTTGTGGAGCTTCCACGTTGGTCATCGTACCTACCTTTTATTACCGAATGATCGGTTGGTAACTAGTATGCACCGAGGTGCCCCAGCACACAAGAGAATCTTTCGCCGCACCAGAAATCAGCGGCCCTCGAAAACCGGCTTCTGCTTCGACAGGAAAGCCGTGACTGCGCCTCGATGATCTGCCGTGGAACCCAGCTCCACCTGTGCGTTCGCCTCGGCCGCCAGCGTCTGGGAAAGCCCAGGAGCAACGGCACGGATCAGCGATTTCACGTGGGCGAAGGCCGCGGTGGGTCCGTCGGCAAGCCGACGCGCGAGTACCCGAGCCTCAGCTGCGACGTCCTCGTCGGCCACCACGCGATGAACCAAGCCCCACTCCAGCGCGCTCTGCGCGTCGAACTTGTCGCCGAGCAACATCAGGCCACTGGCGCGGCTAGGTCCGAGCGCGTGCACGAGCGCATGACTGAGCCCGGAGTCACTGGCCAGACCGATGCCGGTGAATGCCGTCGCAAAGCTCGCGCGAGCCCCCACGACACGGATGTCTCCGGCCAACGCGATTCCCAACCCGGCCCCGACGCAGGCTCCGCCGATACCCACCACCACCGGGACAGAGAGCGTCGACAGTGCCGTGACGATGGGGTTGTAGTGCGCCTCGACGGTATCCATCGCGTGCGCCGGATCAGCATCCAACGCTGCGGCGTGCTCGCCCAGATCCTGACCGACGCAGAAGTTCTTGCCTTCGGCGAGAATCAACACCGCTCGAACCTCTGCGTCCGCGTGGACCTGCAGCAACGCTTCGAGCAGCTGAGACTTCATTTCGCCGTTGACGGCATTGGCGGCCTTGGGTCGGTCGAGAGTGATTGTCGCCAAACCTCGCTCGATCTCCAAGCGAATCACGTCAGTCATCGATGTTCCTTTCGCAGGCAGTTCGGTTCAGCTCCATGTGTGAAAACCCTGTCCCGTCTTGCGCCCCAACTCGCCGCGAGCCACCTTCTCTCGCAGCAGTGCTGGAGGTGCAAATCGATCACCGAGCGTGCTCGCGAGGTGTTCGGCGATCGCCAGGCGCACATCCAACCCGACCAGATCTGTCGAACGCAGCGGGCCCATCGGATGCCGATACCCCAATTCCATTGCTCGGTCGATCGATTCCGCGTCCGCCACACCCTCTTCGAGCATGCGGATGGCTTCGAGCCCGAGACCGACACCAAGCCGGCTGGTTGCAAAACCAGGTGAGTCGTTGACGAGCACCTCGGCTTTGCCGAGCATCGACACCCATGCTCGTACCGAGTCGACAACCTCGGGGCGGGTCTGAGGCGCCCGGACGATCTCGACCAACAGCGACGCCGGGACTGGATTGAAGAAGTGCATACCGATGAACCGGCCCGGATCCGTCAGCGCTGCGCCGAGTTCGGCGATCGACATGGAACTGGTGTTGCTGGCGATCACGGTGCTTTCTCCGGCAACGGTTTCCGCAGCGGCGAGCACCTCGACCTTGAGGGCCGCAATTTCCGGGACCGCCTCGACGATCAGGTCGAGCGACGGTGGCAACGAGGTCACTGCGTCCACGGTGCTCACGCGCGCCAGCACCGTCGCGGGGTCCTGGTCGTCGAGTTTCCCTCGCTCGTGAGCTCTGTCGAGGCCGGCGGAAACACGCTGCAACGCGGCCGCGGTGTCGCCACTCTCCGCGATGGTGACCGCCCCGCCGAGACTGGCGAACACCTGGGCGATACCCGCACCCATGCGTCCACCGCCGATGACTCCGACGGTCTTCGGTGCAACTGCTTCAGTCATGATTTCTTCTCCAGGAAGGCCGTCATGCGATCGCGCTTGTCCGAACTCTCGAACAGGACGGCTTGGGCGATGTCGTCGGCAAACGGATGCGATCCCGGCGCATCGACGATGATCTTGGTCAATCGCAGTGCCAGCGGGGACAGTCGGGAAATGCGGTCGAGCAGCCGATGCGCTGCGTCGACGTGGCAGTTCGGTTCGGTTACCTCGACAACCAGGCCCGCTCGTAGCGCCTGGTCGGCGTCGAGGTTCCTGGCACCGAGGAGCACCTGCTTCGCGATCGAGACGCCGACGAGCTTCGGCAATCGATAGCTGGCGCCGGCGGCTGCCATTATGCCGAGATTGGGCTCCGGATTCCCGAAGACCGCCGTCGTTGTCGCGATGCGAATGTCGCAGGCGTAGGTCAACTCTGCCCCACCGCCGAGCGCGTAGCCGCTCACGGCGGCCACGGTGGGAAGCGGGAGCTTTCCGATTCGGTCGAACAGCGTGCGGTTGATACCCGCGAACGCTTCCTCTCGTCCGCGCTCTCGGAGCTCCGCGATGTCAGCGCCGCCTGCGAAGTGGTCGCCGCGCCCCGCAAGCAGGAGCAGCTTCGGATCCCGTTCGAGGCGTCCACAAACCTGATGCAGTTCGTCGATCATTTCCGCGTTGATCGCATTGCGTTGCGCGGGCCTGTCGAGGGTGACCACGACGCGATCCTCGCGCTCGTCCACGTGCAGGGTGTTCACATTCGCTCCTTCTCGCTCTCTTACATTAATAACCGAACATTCGGTCGTTTGGCAAGAGTGAAAACGCGGTTGGTGCACAGCTTTGCCCGAACTGAGAAGATGGGGGCATGACTACGGCACGCCCCACTCGACGCACCGGCCTCCCCGGACGTCCCGGCTACGACCTCGATTCGCTCCTGGCCGTGGCCGTGAAGGTGTTCAACGACAAGGGCTACGACGGCGCCAGCATGGAGGTGCTCGCCAAGAAACTCGGCATCACGAAGTCCTCGATCTACCACCATGTGTCCGGAAAGTCAGAACTTCTCGAACTCGCCCTTTCGCGTGCACTCAACGCCCTGTTTGCGGTCACGACCGAAGAGGGCGCCACCACCGGTCCGTACATCGACCGGCTCGAATACCTGGTCCGGCGCAGCGTAGAGGTGCTGGTCGCAGAGCTTCCATACGTCACCCTGCTCCTGCGCGTCCGCGGCAACACGACGGTCGAGCGCGCCGCGCTAGCTCGTCGGCGCGAATTCGACAACTTCGTCGGAGGTCTCGTCGCGTCCGCCGCAGCGGAGGGAGACTTGCGCCCGGACATCGAACCAGCCCTCGCCAGCAAGCTGATGTTCGGCACCGTCAACTCACTGATCGAGTGGTACAAACCCCGAGCGGGTGAGTCCGTCTCCGACATCGCCGACGCGGTCGTCGCCGTCACTTTCGACGGACTTCGCAAGGCCTGACTCCAGGCAGTTCTGCCGAATCCTTGACAACGCGGCGTTACCGGGCGATCGTAATTACCGACCGAACGTACGGTGAGATGGAGTTGTCGTGAGCAGACTGTTGGAAAGCTATGTGGCCGGTCAGTGGTACGCCGCACCGGACGCAGGTACCCCGTTGCCGAGCGCAGTGGACGGATCGGAGGTGGCCCGGATCTCCGCAACCGGCATCGACCTCGCCGAGATGGTTACGTACGCACGCGAGGTCGGCGGGCCTGCACTGTCCGCGATGACCTTCCACGAACGTGCCGGCGCGCTCAAGGCTCTCGCCCTCACGTTGATGGCAGGAAAAGCCGAGTTCTACACACTCGCCACTGCCACCGGTGCGACGACGCGAGATTCCGGGGTGGACATCGACGGCGGATTCGGGACCCTACTGAGCTACGCGAGCAAGGCTCGGCGCGAATTGCCCGACAGCACAGTCTTTCTGGACGGAACCGTCGAGCCTCTCGGCAAGGGCGGAACCTTCCTCGGGCAACACATCTATACATCACGTCGCGGCGTCGCCGTGCAGATCAACGCCTTCAATTTCCCGGTGTGGGGGTTCCTGGAGAAGCTGGCACCGGCATTCATCGCGGGGGTGCCGTCCATCGTCAAACCTGCCAGTTCCACGGCATATCTCACCGAACTCGTCTTCCGGCGCATCATCGAGTCAGGCTTGCTCCCAGAGGGTTCCGTCCAACTGCTCTCCGGTAGTGCACGCGGCCTCCTCGATCACCTCGGCGGGCAGGACTCAGTGGCATTCACCGGATCCGCCGACACCGCGGCAACGCTGCGTGCTCACCCGAACGTCGTCGGCAAGGGCGTCCATTTCAATGCCGAAGCCGATTCACTCAACGCGTCGATCCTCGGCGAGGACGCCGTACCAGGAACGCCCGAATTCGATTTGTACGTCAAACAACTCGTCACCGAGATGACGGTCAAGGCGGGCCAGAAGTGCACGGCGATCCGGCGCGCCCTGGTCCCGCTCTCGCTGGTCGACGCCGTTGTCGATGCCGCATCCGAGCGACTGAACAAAGTGGTCGTGGGACACCCCGATGCTGATGGCGTCACTATGGGAGCTCTCGCCAGCATCGAACAGCGTGACGAGGTCTTGAAATCCATTCGCGGTCTGACGAAGTCGGCAACTATCGTATTCGGAGACCCGGACAACGTCGACGTGGTCGGTGCCGACGGCCAGTCAGGAGCCTTCCTTTCCCCAGTCCTTCTCCGGGCGGAAGAGAATGCGCACGAGGTACACGAACTGGAGGCCTTCGGACCCGTCAGCACCGTCATCGGATACGACGGCATCGATCATGCGATCGAACTCGCGGCCCGTGGCGAGGGAAGCCTCGTCGCCTCGGTGGTCACTGCCGACACCGACATCGCACGTCGACTGGTGCTGGGTCTCGCAGCTTTTCACGGCAGAGTGCTCGTGCTGAACCGCGACGACGCCAAGGAATCCACCGGCCACGGCTCTCCCCTTCCAGTCCTCGTACACGGCGGTCCCGGCCGTGCCGGCGGCGGTGAGGAGCTGGGTGGCATCCGCGGAGTTCTGCACCACATGCAGCGGACCGCCGTACAGGGCACACCCGACGTCCTCACCGCAGTCGGCGAGCGCTGGTTCACCGGATCGCAGCGCACGACCGGATCCGAACATCCATTCCGAAAGAGTCTCGCCGAGTTGAAGATCGGTGACACTGTTGTCGGCGGTCCGCGCCAGGTCACACTCGCAGACATCGATCATTTTGCAGAGTTCACCGGTGACACCTTCTACGCTCACACCGATCCGGTGGCCGCTGCGGCGAATCCACTCTTCGGCGGCATCGTCGCGCACGGCTATCTTGTTGTCTCACTCGCTGCGGGCCTGTTCGTCGACCCGGCTCCCGGCCCGGTTCTCGCGAACTTCGGCGTGGACAGCCTCAGGTTCCTGACTCCGGTCAAAGCCGAAGACAGCCTGACGGTCACCCTCACAGCCAAGACCATCACACCTCGCAGCAGCGCCGACTACGGTGAGGTTCGTTGGGACGCCGTGGTGACGAACCAGGACAACGATCCGGTCGCGACATACGACGTCCTGACTCTGGTAGCCAAGACTCGCCCCGAAGGGAATTGAAAGCACATGACCTATCGAGTAGCAGTGTGTTACGGACGCCCCACCGATCCGGAGGCTTTCGACAAGTACTACAACGAGATCCACGTCCCGCTCGCCAGCGCAGTGCCAGGGCTCTCGGACTTCACGTTCAGCAAGTGCTCGACGCTGGACGGCTCCGATCCAGTCTTCTATGCCGTCGCCAACCTCGAGTTTCCCGATCTCGAGACTATGCAGAGCGGCCTGAAGTCCCCGGAGATGGGCGCCGCTGGAAAAGATGTCGCAAACTTTGCCACCGGCACGGTCGACATGTATGTCCAGGAAGTTGTCTCGGTCCTCTAGACCCCTGCAATTTCCCGATCACACAGGAGTTGTCTCGTGAGTACAGGAAGCATCACCGCCAGAGAGATGTTCGACGCGGACCAGGCATCGCAGGCACTCGGTATCGAGATTTCCGAGCTGGCGCCCGGTAGCGCAACCGTGACCGTCACCGTGGGCGAAACCATGGTGAACGGTCACGGAATCACACACGGCGGTTATGTTTTCCTGCTCGCGGACACCGCATTTGCGCTCGCCTGCAACGGCTACGAGGATTCAGCCGTTGCAGCGCGCGCGGACATCAGATTTCTGCGTCCGACCCGTCTGGGCGACACCTTGACCGCGGTCGCCACCGAGAAGGCTCGAGGCGGCCGAAGTGGGATCTACGACGTGACCGTTCGCAATGGCGACGCCGTCGTGGCCGAGTTCCGCGGCGACAGTCGCACCATCACCCGCTGAAATTCAGCCCACGGTGTATCAGCCCACGACGGGAAGTTCGAGGGGGCCGGACCCGTCGGCGAAGATCGCCACCGGCATACCTTGCAGTCCCCCACGGAAACTGATGTCGCCACCGGTGATTGCCAGACGAACGGAATGCCCCGGTTCGAATCGGTGCACTATCGCCGGCATCGTCACCGGCACCGGCTGCGACGGATCACTGATGCGTATGGGCGCAATGAGTCCGTTGATCAGCGAGGAAGTTCCGTCCGGAGCCACGTCGTAGAGTTTCGCGAACACCACCGGCTGTCCGGGCGCCGCAACACGCAGCGTCACAGTGGGAGCTCCCACCACGTCCATCGCCTCGGTCATCGGCGCAGTGGTCCAGAGCGCCTCGGTTCCCGGAATCTGTGCATTCGGAATGTTTCCGGCCGGATTGATATTGAGTGGCTCTACGCCCGTCGGCAGCCCAGCCGGTGCGGTGACGATCGTCTTCGAACCCGGTATCACCGGCGTGCCGTCCGGTAGCAGTCCCCCGTCAGCGGACAGATGGAAGGCGCGAGCGGTCCCGACATCGACGGTGTCGGACGTCGCGTAGGCCGGTGCCGCGTTTCCTTCGTAGTCGATCCAGTTGCGGAAATACGCGAATTCCGGGCCGGTCTCGGTGTTCTCGTCCTTGAGGTAGTGATCGAACCAGTCCATGAAGCGACCGGTCTCGTACTGGGTATCCTCGTCGGGTGCGGAGAAGCTGAACTCGCCCGGCGCAGCGGCCAAGTGGCTGTGCCCCCACGAATGCCAGATCATCTTGGCATCGACGCCACGATCCTTCAGCGCGTCGTAAGTCGCGGTTGCCTCGTTCAGATCGAACAGGGTGTCCTGTTGCCCCTGAGCAAGCAGTACCGGAATGTTGATCCGGTCGACGAACGACGAGACCGACGACGCTCGGAGCTCACTCACTACTTGCGGTCCGATGTCGCCGGTCACCACCGCCTCGGCGATCGCGTTGCACATGTAAGGGACGTAGTTCGGGCAGCCGGGTAGCCGTGCGGGATCTGCGATGTAACCGTCCACACCGGGATTCGCGATGCCCGCGCCGAAGAGCAGCGATGCAAAGAGCACCTTCGCGGCTCCCGGCTCCGCTGTCGACACACCGGAGATGATTCCCGTGCTGTTGGGCGCCAAGGAATACGAGAGATCGTTCCAGGTGATCATGGGGATGATCGTGTCGATACGGGGATCGACACTCGCGGCGGCGAATTGAATGCCGCCGCCGTAAGAGCCACCCGTCATTCCGACCCGCGGGTCGTTCGTCGACGGTGCACCGGTGTGATCGACGGAGTCCTGAACCACCGCGGTGAGCGCCGGATAGGGCTGCGTCAGAGCCTGATCCGTGAAGGCAATCCCTTCTTGGCCGCCGAGGAAGCTGACCAACTGGGAAGCGGCGACACCGTCGTATGCGGGAGAGTCGAGGGTGATCTTGCAACTCGAGCCGCCGAAACCCAATCCCGAATACGTCAGTCCGACGTACCCGTTCTCGGCGAAGTTCTGCAGGGCCGGAATCTGGTCCTTGTACGAACCGCCGAACCCGTTGGTGGTCAGGATCGCGGGAGCTGGGTTGTCAGCGTCGACACCATCGGGAACAAAGAGTTCACCGACGACGGTGCACGGCGTCGAGAGTTCAGGCCCGACATCGACCGAGAAGTACAGCAGCTGTGACGAATACGAGCCGTTCGGTGAATCCGCGAGCGCCGGCGGCGAAAAGCCGAGGGCGCAAACCACGAGCGTGACGACACTGATCGCTGTTCTCCGGCGCACCTGAAAACCGTACACCCGGATCTGTTCTCCACCAGCCTGATCGGCTGCGCGCCGCCGAAGTTTCCGGAGCAAAAGCTACGCCGGACGGGCCGACCTCTACTTGACCGTCAAGGTGCCGTGCATGCTCGGGTGGTAGGTGCAGTGGAACGTGTACGTTCCAGGCTCGTTCGGCACCGTGATGGTTTCCGTCTCACCCGCTTCGATGTCCTCGTTGAACAACCCCGCGGTATCGGACGTGACCGAGTGCTCGACGGTGTCGTTGTTCTGAATGGTCAGTACCTGTCCGGGCATCACCGACTCCGGCGTCGAATACTGGAAGCCGCTGATCACGATTCCCATCGACGACGCTCCCGGCGTCGACATACCCAGAGGCATGCTCGGCATCGACATACTGGTCGGCATGCTGGTCATCGGCATACTGGTCATCGCCATGCCGTCGTGATCGGCCGAATCGTTGTCCGACGAATCGTTGTTGTCACTGCACGCGGTCAGTGCGAACACCGCCAGGATCAGCGCTGCGAGCACTGCGAGAATCCGCTTCATTGCTTCGCCTCCTGCTCGTTCCCCCGCAGTCTGCTGATTACCCGCCGCCTAGGGGGCCAAACAGCTCCGATGTGGTGCCTGCGGCGCTGATAGTGCACGATTTCTGCACCAGCTCCACTCGCGGACCGACACTGAAGGAAACAGCACAGATGGCCAAGAGCAAAACGTCGAAGGCAGCCAAGACGAAGGCGCCGGTAGCGTCAAAAGCACCCGCGGCGAAGGCGCCCGCAGTCCTCTGGAAGGACCTGCCGGACGAGCACGACTACCCGGCAGCCCGCGATTACCTCCAGTTGGGCGCGACGCCGGTTCAGGTCCAAGCTCTCGTGTACGCCCTCAAGACGGCGACGCTGGTCTCGAAGAAGGCCAAGGACATCCTGCGGGCTGCTGGGCTCCCTCTGCTTCCGGTCGACAACCCACACGTGGCTGCCGACCTGTTGAAGATCCGCAAGGGGATCGCGCTGTCGCCGATCCTGCTGGTGCAGGGAGACTTCCGCGCCGGAGTACCGGCGCAGATCGCCGACGGCTACCACCGTGTCTGTGCGAGCTACCACGTGGACGAGAACACCGCCATCCCCGCGAAGATCGCACCCTCGACAGTTAACTCGTAGGTCGTCGATGACCTTCGGCATCCTTGCCCTCGTCGCGCTGGCCGGCATTCTCGGCCCGCTGCTCGGCGCTCGCGTCAGCTGGCATGTCCCCGTGGTGGTCGGCGAACTTGCCGCGGGCGTCGTCTTCGGTGTCACCGGTTTCGGGCTGCTCGACTCTTCGGACCAGACTTTCACGTTCCTGGCCGATATCGGATTCGCGCTCACGATGATGGTGGCCGGCTCACACGTCCCGGTTCGCGATCCGGCAGTCCGTGCGGCAATCGGCAAGGGTGCCGTTCGCTCGGTTGTCGTCGGACTTCTGTCGGTTGTTGCCGGCTACGGTGCGGCGACGGCATTCGGCACCGGTCACGCCGCGCTGTACGCGGTCCTGATCGCGTCGTCGTCCGCGGCGTTGATTCTCCCCATCGTCGATTCGCTGGGGCTCGGTGGAACCTCGGTTCTGCAGATGACTGCCCAGGTCGCGATCGCGGACACCGTCTGCATTGTTGCGCTGCCTTTGGTGATCGATCCGGACAATGCCCCTCGTGCCGGTGTCGGCGCACTGGCTGTGGCGGCGTGTGCGGTTGCCTTGTTCTTCGTACTGCGAGCCTTCCACCGGTCCGGCCATTGGCGAAGGCTCCACAAATTCTCGGAGAAACGAAAGTTTGCACTCGAACTCCGGATCAATCTGGTGATCCTCTTTTCTCTGGCAGCGCTGGCGTCGAGCACTCACGTGTCGATCATGCTCGCGGGCTTCGCCTTCGGGCTCGTTCTTGCCGCGATCGGTGAACCCCGCCGCCTCGCCAAACAGCTCTTCGCCATCACCGACGGCTTCTTCGCTCCCCTCTTCTTCGTCTGGTTGGGAGCGGCGATCAATCTGCGCGACCTCGTCACCCATCCGTCCGCCATCTGGCTCGGATTGGTCTTGGGCGGAGCAACTCTCGTGGTTCACGCCGCGATACGCGCCCTCGGTCTCCCGCTCCCTCTCGGCGTGCTGTCCGCCGCACAACTGGGAGTACCGGTTGCCGCAGTTACGGTGGGCACTCAATTGGGGGTGATGGGCGACGGTGAACCCGCAGCCATCCTCCTCGCCGCCATGATCACGATCGGTGCAGCAACGCTGGCGGGTGCTGCCGCGTCGAAAGCTGGTCTCACGAAGCCTGCTTGACCGCGGCCCTCTCCACCGTCAGCAAGCTCTCCTCCGAATGTTCGGCGTGATACGCCGCGCCGCCGCCGCGGACACCGAAGAGTCGCTTGCTCCAGATCAGCCATACGACGGCAGCGATGTTCACCAGCAGCAACCCGGCCCTCAACCACGTGATCTTCTCGGTCAATTCGTAGATTTCGAGGGGCAGGAACAAGCTGGTCGCCACCACCGCGAAGTACTCGCCCCAGCGTTCGACCATCCACAGGCCGACTGCCTCGATCACTTGAAGGCCGGCGTAGACCAACAGCCCGACTGCGATCCAGGTGAGCGTCGTAGCGGACAACGAAAACGCCTGCTCGATGTGATGGACCAGTTTGGAATCGTCGATGTTCCAGCCCAATTGACGGGCAAGTGGCCTGATCAACGGCAATTCGTTCTCGAAGGCGTCCTCGGCGCGACCCTTCGACGATCTCAGTTCGAACACACCGATCGCCAGAAGAACCAAACCCAGAGCGCGGAACATTCTCTCGGTGGCAAGAAGTCGCATGATCAACCGGTCGCGAAGCAGCCTCCCCCGCGGAACCTCGGGGGCGGCGTCCGCCGGTCCCGATGCTCGGGGCGCTCCCGGGACGAAGTTGCCGCAACGTAGGCACCGCCACGCCTGACCCACCGCAGTATCCACATGTAGTCGATCCCGCAGCTCAGGTTCGTCCGGAGCGTAGGTCTCGTGACCGTGCCAACTGCACGAGCGCAATGCGAAGTCCACGGGTGAACTCTATGCCGCATATGCCCGGTAGCGTGGATACCCGCTGACCGTGCACTTCGAACGATGAGGATTCCGATGACAACCACCAAGATCGAAACCCGGCATGGCGTCATGGCAGTCGACGACAGTGCCACCGACGGTTTTCCGGTTGTCTTCATCCACGGGAACTCGGCCAGCCGCTCCATCTTCCGTCATCAGGTCGACGCCGACTGGGCCGGCGACTACCGCATGATCACTCTGGACCTACTCGGCCACGGCGACTCCGAGGACGCGAGCGATCCCGAAGCCGCATACACGCAGAACGGTTACGCCGACGCCATCGTCGATGTTCTGACCGAACTCGGCGTCGAAAGAGCCGTTGTCGTCGGCTGGTCGCTCGGCGGACACATCGCTCTCGAGTTGATCGCGAAATTCCCCGGGCTCACCGGAATCGTCATCACCGGTACGCCGCCGGCAAATCCCGAGACGCTCGGCGACGCCTTCAATGCCGGCAACGGATTGTCCATCGGCGGCACCGAGGTCATCACCGCGCAAGAAGCCGAACTCTACGCACGAATGACCGCCGTTCCCTTCGAGCAGGCTGCCCTCGACGCCGCGATACGCACCGACGGACGCGCTCGCAAGATCATGTTCGACGCATTCGGCGCCGGCCGCGAATCGGATCAGAAGGCTCTGGTTGCAACGGCGTCTGTGCCTCTCGCGGTGATCGACGGCGCCGAGGACCCGTTCGTGAACACGTCGTATGTCGCGTCGTTGACCTTCGCGAATCTCTGGGAGGGCACGTATCACGTGATTCCCGGTGTGGGGCATGCAGCGTTCTGGGAAGCCCCTGAGGTGTACAACCCACTGTTGCAACGATTCCTCGGCAGTTTCGCACAGTAACCTGCTGGACAACCTGCTGGACGCGGCGTCCTATGAGATAGAAGCCACTCGACAATCCGGCCATGTCCGGATCATTCATCGCCGTCCTACAGTTCGGAAAACGACTGGAGGCACTGCGATGACCATTCTCGAGCACGGCACGGAAACGTGCATCGGTGGACCGACCCTTCCCCAGATACGACGCCTCGTCACCGAAGTGCCCGGCCCCAACTCGCGCGCTTTGGCAAAGCGCCGGAGCGCCGCACTGCCGGCCGGGCTGACCAGCGGATCCAGCATTTACGTTGCCGCAGCGGGCGGAGGAGTTGTCGTCGACGTCGACGACAACTCGTTCATCGACTTCGGCAGCGGCATCGCCGTGACCACCGTCGGAAACAGTGCGCCGCGCGTGGTCGAACGCACCACGCGCCAGCTCGGTCAGTTCACCCATACGTGTTTCCTCGCAAACCCCTACGAGGGGTACCTCGAGGTCTGCGAAGCGCTCAACCGCCTGACCCCGGGAGATCACGAGAAGCGAACAGCGCTGTTCAACACCGGCAGCGAAGCGCTCGAGAACGCCGTGAAATACGCACGTGCCGCCACCGGTCGCCCGGCAGTTGTCGTCTTCGACCACGCATTCCACGGTCGCACGTTGATGACCATGACGATGACAGCCAAGAACCAGCCGTACAAGGCCACATTCGGCCCGTTCGCACCAGAGGTCTACCGGGTTCCGATGGCATACCCCTACCGTTGGCCGAGCGGCCCCGAAAACGCGGCCGACGAAGCATTCGCCCAGTTCCGTCTTGCGATCGACACTCAGATCGGCGCCGAATCGGTAGCCGCTGTGGTCGTGGAACCGATTCAGGGTGAGGGCGGTTTCATCGTTCCCGCTCCGGGATTCCTGAAGCGAATCTCGGAATTCTGCCGTGAGCGCGGCATTCTCGTCGTCGCGGACGAGGTCCAGACCGGTATCGCACGAACCGGATCCTGGTTCGCCAGCGAGAGTGAGGACTTCGTCCCCGACATCATCACAACCGCAAAAGGTCTCGCCGGCGGAATGCCACTCGCCGCCGTGACCGGCCGTGCCGACGTCATGGACGCCGCGCATCCCGGTGGTATCGGCGGTACGTACAGCGGCAATCCCGTTGCCTGCGAGGCCGCCCTGGCAGTTTTCGAGACGATCGAGATGGAAGGGCTCCTCGACCGCGCCAAGGACATCGGCGACATTCTGACCACAGGTTTGTCCGAAATCGCTTCGGACACAGACATAATCGGCGACATTCGTGGACGCGGCGCCATGATTGCAATCGAACTCGTCCACGACGAGGACAAGGCTCCGAATCGCGAGGCCGTCGCCCAGATCGTCAGCTACGCCCACACGCACGGTCTCCTTCTGCTCACCGCCGGCACCTATGGAAACGTCGTCCGTTTCCT
The DNA here is from genome assembly GCF_030208925.1 of Rhodococcus sp. MEB032. Lineage (NCBI taxonomy): Bacteria > Bacillati > Actinomycetota > Actinomycetes > Mycobacteriales > Nocardiaceae > Rhodococcus > Rhodococcus sp. MEB032. Next base: position 17,514 of record NZ_JARVSY010000018.1, on the reverse strand, counting down.
CCCGCCGCTGAGCATCTCCGACGAGTTGCTGACCGAAGGACTCGGTATTCTTCGCGACGCTGTGGCCGCAGTCCGATGAGCGTCGCAGTGCGCAGCTTGATCGGCGGAGCTTGGGTCACGGGCAGCGACGGCACACTGACGGACACCAACCCGGCCCGTCCCGACGAGGTTGTCGCCACCGGAGGCCGCGCCGGTGCCTCCGAAATGGCGACCGGTGTTCGCGTCGCCCGCATCGCCGCGAATGACTGGGCCCGCCTGCCGATGTCCGCACGCGGCGCATACCTCACTCGCGCAGCGGAAATCATCGAATCCAACGCTGAGGCCTGGGGCGAAGAACTCACCCGCGAAGAAGGGAAAACGCTGGCCGAGGGTATCGGAGAGGTGCGCCGCGCAGCGCAGATTCTGCGTTACTACGGCAACGCCGCCGACCGCGAGACCGGAACGGTGTATTCCTCCCCACGTAGCAGCGAGCAGATTCTCGTCACTCGCAAACCTCTCGGCGTGGTAGGCGTTGTCACGCCGTTCAACTTCCCGATCGCGATCCCGGCATGGAAGATTGCGCCTGCCTTGGTGTACGGAAACACCGTCGTCTGGAAACCGGCTGCCGCGGTGCCCCTTCTGGCCTTCCGTCTCGCGCAGGCACTGACCGAAGCGGGCCTACCCGACGGAGTCCTGAACATGATCCTCGCCGACAGCGCGGCCGGTGAAGCGCTGGTCGATCACCCGGACCTCGACGCCGTCACCTTCACCGGTTCCACCGGAGTCGGCCGAAAGATCGCGGGATCTGCTGCGGCGCGAGGAGTTCCGGTACAGGCGGAAATGGGTGGAAAGAACGCAGCCGTCGTACTTGCCGACGCAGATCTCGAGCTTGCGGTCGAGCAGGTCATGCTGGGTGCATTCCGGTCAACCGGCCAGAAATGCACGGCCACTTCACGTCTGGTGCTCCATGAATCCATCGCCGAGGAATTCCTGGCCAGGCTGACCGTTGAAGTCAAGCAACTGAGAGTCGGAGATCCACTCGATCCCGACGTCACGACAGGTCCCGTGGTCAGCGCATACGCGCAGCAGTCGATCATCGAGGGGATCAATCGAGCCGTCGACGGCGGCGCCAGGGTTGTGGCCACCGCCGAAGCGCCGCAGTCGGGCTACTACGTCCAACCGACAGTGCTGGAACTACCGTCGAGCACCGAACTGTGGTTCGAGGAACTCTTCGGCCCGGTACTGGCGGTGCAGCGGGCAGCAACAACCGCAGACGCATTCCGCTTGGCGAACGAGGGCGAATTCGGTTTGTCCGCAGCATTGTTCACGCAAGACCTGACCAGTGCACTGGCCGGTATCGACGATCTGGGCGTGGGGATCCTGCACGTGAATTCGGAATCGGCGGGCGCTGATCCCCACGTACCTTTCGGCGGCGCGAAGAGGAGTGGATACGGACCCAAGGAACAAGGCGACGCGGCGCGAGAGTTCTTCACTCACACCACCACCGTCTATCTCAGGGGCGGCCGAGCGTGATCTGAATTCGATTCCGCCTGCAGCAGTTCACGAGCTTTGAGTGCGATCCACAACTCGGACCGGGTGTGGGCGGAATCGAGATCTCTCCCGATCAACTCGGCAGCCTTGTCCATGCGGTTACGCAGCGTGTGCCGGTGAACACCCAATTGCGCTGCAGCGGATTCCCATTGACCATTGTGGTGCAGGAACGCTTCGATCGAGTCCACCAGACGGGAACCGTTCTCGGCGTCGTAGCCTTCCAGCACACCGAGACCGCTGGCCGCGATCGACTGCAGAACTTCGCTCGACTGCACACTCAACAAGAGACTGAAAGTCCCGAGTTCCGAGAACGGAACGAGTGTGTGTCCTTCGACCTGCCCCACTTTGGCAGCAGAGACGGCCTCGCGCAGACTGGCCGCTACACCGGTCATCGGGCGGACGCCACCGATTCCACCGTTGATACTCCGGCGTGAATTCTCCCGCACTCTCGCGTACACACTGCGTGTGACCTTCTCCGCAACTTCACTTTTCACGACGAACCACACACCGGTTCCGTCAGTCAGCGGGGCCAACAGGTACGGCACCGACTCTTCTTCCAGGGCCGCTGAAGTGATGTCGGTGGCCGCAAGCAAAGGTCCGACATCGGTCAAGGCGGTTGCCACCACCGTGGTTTCGGATTCGAATCCGAAGTACCGCAACAGACTTTCGTCGACGTCACCGCCGGCCTGGCGCACCATCGTCGTAACGGCCAACCTCAGCCGCTGTTCGGCATCGACAACCCGCAACGGCTTGGCAAGCTCGATGGTCAACAGCGACACCGTGTGGCCCACCAACAATCGCTCGGACTGATCCAAGGCGGCCTCGGACGCCACGGCCAGCGTGCCGCTCACAGCAAGGCGGTGAATGGCCAGGTGGCCGTCGTCGTCCACCACGATCCGGCTGCGCTCCTTACCTGATCGCTCCCTGATGCGTTCGGGCAGAGACGAACTCGCACCTTCCGTCAGAGCCAGCACCGCGCCGTCCCGATCGAGAACACAGACTGCTGCGTGAACGGCTCGACCCAGGGCAGTGATCAGAGCCGGCACCCCGTCGAGCAGGGCACGCGCCAACTTCTCCTGCGCGTCGACCACCGCCTGCACCGTTCGTATCTGGTCGGCAGTCAGTTCGTCGATCACGGCCCGCGAAATGGCGATGAACGGCGTCTCCTTGGCGACGGAAAGCACGGCAAAACCCAGTTCGTCGCCGGCCTTGATGATCGCGTCCGGCACCCTCTCGTGGACGGTGCCGGTGTCGAACGCCAGTGCCACCGCACCAGTCTGCGCGATGCGCTCGACGTACTCGTATTGCTTTGTCGCCGAACGCGGTAGATGCAGCCCCGTCGTCATGACAAGCTCTCCACCGGCGAGCCAACGGGTCGGATCCTGCAATTCGATTGCGTGCGCCCAGCTGATCGACAGATCCACGTCGTCGTGACCGGCAACGATCGTGAGGCCGAGCGAGGTGGTGGCCGCCAGGCGCCGGACAGTCATCGGCATTACCGGAACCTCCGAGGGCAGTGAATAGAAAGGCAGTGGACAGAACTGACAGTTTCCAGTTCAGGTTTGTACATCAAGTCCATGTTCTGGATCACACGATGAGCTTAGCGTCTCTCCGAAAGAACTGATCGCGTCATGCAATAGGAGCTGAGCCCACATGCCCGACAGCAGCACCGAAACAGCCGAAGCCGCCAGCGTTCATTCGACACTCAAAACAGGCTTGAAGAAGCGCCACCTGACCATGCTTTCCATGGGCGGCGTCATCGGCGCCGGTTTCTTCGTCGGTCTGAGCGGAATCATCAACCAGGCCGGCCCCGGCGCAGTCATCACGTGCGCGATCTGCGGGATCATCGTGTTCCTGGTGATGCGCATGCTCGGCGAAATGGCCGTGGCCAAGCCGTGTACGGGATCGTTCACCGAATACGCCCGCATGGCGTTGGGCGACTGGGCGGGTTTCACCACTGGCTGGCTCTACTGGTATTTCTGGGTGATCGTCGTCGGCATCGAATCCGTCGTCGGAGCAACCTTGCTCTCCCGGTGGATCCATGGTGTCCCGCTCTGGCTCATGTCAGCGGTACTCCTGTTGGTGATGACCGGGGTCAATCTTCTCTCCGTCAGCAACTTCGGCGAGGCCGAGTACTGGTTTGCGGGTATCAAGGTCGCCGTCATCATCGGCTTCATCGTGCTCGGCAGTCTGTTCGTCTTCGGCATCTGGCCCGGCAGTGAAGTCGATTTCAGCAATCTGACCGGCCACGGAGGATTTCTGCCGAACGGCTTCACCCCCGTACTGGTGGGCGTTGTCGCCGTGATCTTCTCCATGACCGGAGCCGAGCTTGTCACGATCGCCGCAGCGGAATCCGCCGAACCCGCCGGAGCGATCAGGCGGGCCACGAACACGGTCGTCTTCCGCATTCTCGCCTTCTTCGTTGTCGCCACCTTCCTCCTCGTGACGATGCTGCCGTGGGATTCGTTCGTCGTCGGCGATTCTCCGTTCATCTCCGCACTCGACCTGCTCGGAATTCCCGGCGCCGCCGACATTCTCAATCTCGTGGTTCTGGTCGCGGTGCTGTCCTGCCTCAATTCCGGCCTGTACACGGCGTCACGGATGCTCTTCGCACTCTCCGTCTACAACGACGCGCCGGCCTGGATGACACGGACCAACAGCCGCGGCGTGCCGGTGAAGGGCGTACTCGCCTGCACCGTGGCCGGGTACTTCTGTATCGCGGCCGGCTACATCTGGCCGGATACGATTTTCTTGTTCCTCGTGAATTCGTCGGGCGCAATCTGCTTGTTCGTTTACATCCTGATCTGTGTATCCGAACTACGCCTCCGACGCCGATGGGAACGCGAAAGCCCCGAGATTCTGAAATTCCGTGTCTGGTTGTATCCCGGCCTGCCGATAGTGGTCACTGGTCTGATTCTCGTGATCCTGGTGGGAATGGGTCTCAACGAACCCACGCGCGCGGAATTCGTCCAAAGCCTGGTCGCGCTGGGGGTCATCCTCGCCGCTTACGGCGTGAGAAAGTCTCGTACGCGAAAAGTCGGATCGTTCGCGACCGCCTCGAACAACGCACACAGCAGTTCGAAGAAAGCTTGAAACAAGCATCGAGTAAGCGCTCGACTCGATAATTGAACCTCTTCCCCGAAAAGAGCCGATCCGATGGAAGCGGTCGAACATAGATTTTCTCTTTACCTAAATTCAAGGCAAAATGGACAGCATGCCGAGCCCTGTCATCGCCTCCGAGGGGCACAGTTCTTGGCGAACACTTCACGAATGGTTCAACGAACCACACGACTACGAGTGGATAAAGCACCAGAGATCCGGCCGGGCAATCATTCCGATCTTCCGAACCTTGCTCGGAATGATGACGATCATCTTCGGACTGTCCGCTTTCTACAAATTGATCGGTCCGGATACGCCGCCGACCACCCCCGGCAAAGCTCTTTCGATTTTCATGATCTGTACGTGTGTGGGAATCGCCGCATGCTGGTTCACACAACCGTTTCCCGGACGCCGGGGGTTGCTTGCATTCGGAATATTCGCAGATCTCGGGATCGCGGCTGCCGTCCTCCTGGTGCCGGATCGCTCGTCCGGGACGTTCGGTTGCATCGTCTTCGCGGTCACCGGAACCTTTGCGACGCTTTTTGTCAGCGCAAAGTGGCTTGTCGCTCATGTCGTTTGGTCGACGACCGTCACGACCACCGTTTTCGTTCTTGCATATCTGGAAGGCGACGTCGATATCACGACGCTTCTGGCCCGCGGCACCGTTCTTTTCGGAGCTGTCACACTCGTTCCCATTTTTGCGCACCTGACTTGGCGCACTCTCTACCGCGATGCCCAGTATTCGGACCGGGATCCCCTCACTGGACTGTTCAACCGTCGGGGACTGGAAGGGGCAGTCGGCGATCTCTTCGAGAGCGCCCGAGACGATTCTTCATCTCTCGCCTTCATCGTCGTCGATATCGACAAATTCAAAACGGTGAATGATCTTCACGGTCATGCCGAAGGCGATCATGTCATCAGGAGAACCGCGAACCGATTGAGCACACATCTCGGCGAACGCGGAGTCATCGCTCGAACCGGCGGGGAAGAATACCTGGCCGTCATCGCCGGCAATCCCGAATCGACAACCCTGTTGATCGAAGGGATAAACGCGGCGCTGTCGGATTGTTCCGACGCGATCCCCACAACGGTGAGCGTCGGAGCGGTGATGATGACCGCCGAATCGAAGGCGTGGAGCGGCGGTGCTTCCGCAATCCTGGCGGCGACAAATGTCGCGGATTCGATGATGTATCAAGCGAAGGCGGCAGGCGGTAATACGATCCGCTCGGCTCAGATCTGATTCACAGCCACGTAAGTGGGTGGACGCTGCGCCCGGTTTCCGTGTCCGTCGCGGCAAGATACACATCGACGCGCTCAGCGGTCAGAGCCTTGCTGATGTGGTAACCCTGGACCAGGTCACACCCGACCCACTGGACGCGGCGGAACTGCTCGATGGTCTCCACGCCCTCGGCCAACGATTTCATACCGAGGGACGCGGCCAATTCGACAATGGACTTCACCACGGACATCTTCGGATCGTCCGAGTCGGTGACCAGCATGCGATCGATCTTGAGAACGTCGATTGGAAGTCTCTGGAGCGTGGCAAAGGACGAATAGCCGGTGCCGAAATCGTCGAGTGCGACGGTGACCCCGAGCTCACGCAGCTTGTAGAGATCCCGGATCGCGCGATCGTCCACAACACCTGTCTCGGTGATTTCGAGCTGCAGCAGTTGCGGAGGCAAGCCCGAATCCGTCAGCGCTTTCTTCACCATCGCACCGAACTCTCGCGACACCAACTGCACTGGTGAAACGTTGACCGAGACGCCAATTCCGGTCGGCCACCCCGCAGCAGCGGCGGTCGCCATCGCCATTGCCTGCGCGCCGAGGGGAATGATCATTCCGGTTTCCTCCGCCACCGAGATGAACTGGCTGGGCCCGATGAGGCCGCGGCTGGGATGGTTCCACCGAAGAAGAGCCTCGAAGGCCACCACTTCACCGGTCTGAGTGTCGACCTGAGGCTGGTAATGGAGATCGAACTGCCCTTCCTCGATCCCTCTGTCCAGCTCGTGCAACGCCGTCGCCCGCGCCGATGCCCTCGCCCGCAGCAGCGGTGAGAACTTACCCACTCGATTGCGTCCCGTCGACTTCGCCTCGTACAGAGCCAGATCCGCCAGCATCATCAATCCGTCGGCGTCCGTCGAATCCTCGGGCGCGCTCGAGTAACCGATCGTGGCCCGCACTTCGATCCGATTGCCTTCGACGAAGAATGGTTCGTGCAGCACTTCCAGGTACCGATCGAAGATCACACCGGGATCGTCGCGCGAAGAGGTGCAGACGATCAGCCCGAATTCGTCACCGCCCATCCGCGAGCACATGTCCGAACCGATCACGTCGCGAAGGCGTTTCGTGACTTCGAGAAGTAATTGGTCCCCGATCGGATGGCCAAGGGTGTCGTTCACCGATTTGAAGTTGTCGAGGTCGAGAATCCCGACGAGAACCTGCTTCTCCGGCACGCGGGAATCGATCGCTTCCTCGAGCGCCACTCCGAACGCACGACGGTTCGGTAACCCGGTCAACGAGTCGGTGGCCGCAAGGCGAAGGATCTCCTGCTCGTGGACATACCTCTCCGTGATGTCGGAACCGACACCGCGCCAACCCAGAATCACGCCGGATTCGAGGACCCGTGGATTGCCGGAAAGAGACCACCAGCGTCGCCTACCGTCGACATGCACCGGCACGACAGTGTCCCGGAAGGGAGCACTCGATTCGAGTTTGTCGATCATCTGGGCCGCGGCCGCACGCCCCTCCGGACTCGATGCGATCTGGAGTCTGGTGAGGAGTTGTCCGAAGGTGAGTTGCTGCAACTCGTCCACCGTCATACCTGCGACCTCGGCGAGACGTGCCGAGGTGTGGGAGAACCGGCCGTTGGTGTCGCACTCCCACAGCCAGTCGCGGGAACCGCCCTCGAAACCGTCGAGCAACAACGCCACAGTCTGACGCTCGGATTCCGCCTGAAACTCTGCGAGACAACGTCTCTGGAAAGAGGCCGACAGATAGACCGCCCCTACGGTGAGCGCAAACATGTAGATGCACAACTGAATCGCAAGTATGCGAAAGTGGGGTTCGGCGTGGACGACGAGAACAGTGAAGACGCCGAGGCCGTGAATGTAGATCCAGGTCAGGCTCACCGATCTCAGACTCGAGAACGTCACGGTCCCGGCGCCCATGATCCCGGCCATCGTCGCGATCAGAACCAAGTCGCGGAAGACGTCCATGTCGTGAAAGAGCAGAGCGAAAAGTGTGACGTCGAGGGTCGCGACCACGATCACTTCGACGAGCAGACCCACGTAGTCGTAGCGCGGGGTGTGCTTCGACGGCCGCCAGCGAAGGGGAATCCATACTCGGATCGAATTCGCGAGGACGAGAAAGATGAGGGCGCCACCCAACCACCTGAGCGTCTGACGTCCGGGCGGGACGGTGTAGGTCAGAATCACGACCAAACTCGCCATGTACGCAAGATTGGCGAACGGCGCGACGGCTGCAGCTTCGTCTATCTGACGGCGAAACAGGCTGTTGCAGTCGGCCTCCGAAGCAGGATCTTGCCTGCCCAATCGACTCGGACGGCTCATCAGCGAGGCATCCCGACATCTGCGCAGGCGCCATCAGCGGGCGTCGAATCCGCTCGCCTGGCCATCCGAACCTCCCCTGGCTCCCCACCGAACCCTTATCCGGTGAAACGTCAGTGTTTCAGACTCGCTGCTTGTTTCCTTCACAACGGTAGCCATCTGACGAATCGATTGTGCGCAGATCACTATATCCAGAGGTCGTTCCGTCGATCGTCCAGGTCGATCCGCGATTGCTGATTCTTAGCTCGAACCACGTTTGTCGCCGACCGCGACGCGGGGGATTCGAGCGGTCGGGAACAACGCGGCGATTGCGAGCAGCGCTGCCACGGCAAAAGCGACACGCAACGCGTCCAGCCTGGCTTCTTCGTTCACGTCCACGATCGCATCCGCCGTGGACTCGGCGACGCCGGCGTCATCGAGAGCGGATCGGAGTTGCGTCGTCGACAGGAACGGCACGCCCGAGGCCATGTCGGTGCTCGCTTGCTGCTGCACCGATGTCGGAACCGCCGGATTGTCTTCGATTCCGGCGATCGCCGACGTCGTGAGAGTGGCAATGAGAACCGATCCGATCAGGGCAGTTCCCAAGGAAGCGCCGAGGTTGGTGGCGGTGTTCTGCAACCCGCCGACCTCGGTGCTGTGCTCGTCCGGGACCGAGGACACCGTGACGGCTCCGAGCTGCGAAGACAGGCACCCCAAGCCGAAACCCATGAACAGCATGGGAATCATCACGATCGCCGCATTGGCGCCGGGGTCCATGCCTGCAACGAGCATCAGAATGCCGACGACCATGACCAACAATCCGACTCGGACCACGCGTCGCGGGTTCGCGGTAGGCCGTAGCTTCGGAATACCGATCGCCGCCACGACGAGCGCCGCCGACAACGGCAGGATGCGAACTCCCGTCTCCAGGGCACTGAGCTCCAGAACTACGGACAAGAACAACGGGACCGCGAAGAACACGCCCGCCTGGACCAGAAACTGCGCGAAGAACATGGAAAGTCCGCCACTGAGCTCGCGGTTTCGCAGCATCGCCGGATCAAGCAACGGCTCCTTCCCCGCAGCGGCCAGGCGTCCCTCCCAGCGCAGGAATCCGTACACGACCAGGAGCCCGGCGATCAGTAGCCACACCACCGGGGAAAGCCCGACCAGCTGCGGTCCGTCGGGTTTGGCCTGCACCCAACCCCACTCGCTCGAGCGCAGTACGCCGAAGACGATCATGCCCAGCCCGACCACGGACAAGATCGATCCGACGTAGTCGAGGCGCGACTTCGACGGTGGGACGTCGACCACCTTGCTGAGCACCAGCAAGATCAGGACAACGATCACGACTTCGCCGACGAACACGTAACGCCATGACGCAAATGTCGTCGCGGCGCCGCCGATCAGCGGCCCGACCGCCACGGCCATCGCGCCGGCGGCAGCGACCAGACCGTAGGCAGCCGGGCGCTTCTGAGCCGGAAAGTTGGTGGCGACGAGCGCGACGATCGCGGGCATGATGAGTGCCGCACCGACGCCTTCGAGGAACGACCATCCGATCAGCAGGACCGCAAGATTGGGAGCGAGCGCCGTTGTCAGAGAACCTGCGCCGTAGATGATCAAGCCGAGCGCGAAGGCCCGGCGACGACCCATCATCGACCCCAGCTTGCTGCCCGTGATCATCAGCGTCGCCATGACCAGGGTGTACAGCGTGATCGCGGTTTGAATGCCGGTGATGCTCGTGCCGACGTCCTCGGCGACGGTTGCCATCGAAACATTCATGACCGAACTGTCCAAGGTCATCAGGAATTGGCTGGATGCCAACACCGTGAGAACCAGTCCTGAACCCGCCTGCGTCGTCGAACCAGCAACCTGTCCGTCACCCATCGTGCGGGTGTACCCGGTGTTCAGGTTCTCGAAGCAGACCGGTCAGTGCTGTTCGAGGCTGAGCTGATCCGCCCAAGCCGACACGTCCCCGCGTTCCAGAGCCACCGCCAGCAGTTCCGGAAACTTGTCCGGCGTGCACGCAAACGCGGGAATCCCGAGGGCACTCAGCGACGCTGCATTGTCGTGATCGAACGACGGTGCCCCGTCGTCCGAGAGTGCCAGTAGAACCACGACTTGAACGCCGGAGTTCTTCATGGCGGCCATCCGGCGCAACATCTCGTTGCGAATACCGCCCTCGTAGAGGTCCGAGATCAGAACGAACATCGACTCGGCAGGACGCGAGATCAGTGACTGGCTGTACGCGATTGCGCGGTTGATGTCCGTGCCCCCACCAAGTTGGGTCCCGAAAAGGACGTCGACTGGATCGGACAGTTTGTCCGTCAGGTCGACGACGGCAGTGTCGAAAACCACGAGCGAAGTCTTCAGCGCCTGCATCGACGCCAACACCGCGCCGAACACGGACGCGTAGACGACGCTGGACGCCATCGAACCCGATTGGTCGATCGCCAGGACTACGTCGCGCTGCACGGATTTCGACTTGCGGCCGTATCCGACGAGCCGCTCGGGGACGACGGTTCGATACTCCGGAAGGTAGTGCGACAGATTTGCTCGGATGGTTCGGTCCCAGTCGATGTCACGCAACTTCGGATTCGACGTTCTGGCCGAACGATTGAGTGCCCCGGTCACTGCGGCCTTCGTTTTCTGCGCGATTCGCTCTTCGACTTCCCGAACCACCTTGCCGACGACCATTCGAGCAGTGGCCTTGCTGGCCTCCGGCATGACCTGGTTGAGGCTCAGCAGCGTCCCGACCAAATGCACATCGGGCTCGACGGCATCGAGCAGTTCCGGTTCGAGCAGCAACTGCGCCAAACCCAGTCGGTCGATCGCGTCCTTCTGCATCACCTGCACCACCGTGCTGGGAAAGTACGTCCGGATATCGCCGAGCCATCTGGCGACGGACGGAGCCGACGCCCCCAATCCGGCTGAGCGGCGTCGCCCCTTGGTCGGGCCGGACGAATCGTAGAGTGCGGCAAGAGCTGCATCCATTCGACGCTCGCCCGGTTGGCCCAGCCCACCCGTCGATTCTTCGGCGGATTCCCCGAGCATCAGTCTCCAGCGTCGAAGGCGCTGATCGTCGTCGCTCATGCGCCCACTCCCAAGATGTCCGCAACGACCGCCATTGCCGCTCTGCCGCGTCGAGCATCGGTCTCCACTGTCGTTTCGACGCGTCGGCCGCCTCTGACCGCCTGACCGATCGCTCGACGCTCCCCCGCCTCGAACGCTCCGAACGTACGTCGAAGCAGTGGAAGCGTGTCGATGAAGTCCTGCTCACGAAGTTGGCGAACCCACGTGTCGATCAGCGTGAGCAACGCTCGATCGTGAACGAGCACAAGCCCTCCTCCACCGAGAAACCCGTCGACCCACCCGGCTTTGGCGGTCGGCGTGCTTCCCACGGACAGGGCCCGAGACAAGCGCTGGGCTGCAGCGGTTTCCGTGATCGAACCGCTGTCGCGCAGTAGCCGCACCATCCGGCCGACGAGTAATCCGTTGACGTCGTCACGGTCGATCACGCCGGCCATGGCCTGCAGCCACCGTGCGCTCGCATCGCGATCGTCACGAACCATGACTGCCGAGTGAACCTTGTCGAGGTGTTCGCGAAACTCCTCGGCACTGGGATCGTCCAGGCCCGTGACGGCGACTGCGAGGCCAGTGCAAATGCGGATCAACAGACTGTCGGCGACGTCGACCAATGCCGACACGTCGGTTCCGCGCACATCGCCGTACCGCAGCGTTCGCGTCAGCGTGGGCAGCGCCGCCATCAGGTGCGACACGTCATGATCCAGTGCCGCAACCGTTTTCACACTTTCCAGCACAGCGGACAACGCTGCCGGCAGGTTCGCCAGGAGCGAGTTCTCCAGTAGTCCGATCAGTGACGCGAGAGAAATGTCCGGCTCGTTGATCTTCGAGACGACACATGATGTCGCCGCTGCAACCACCGTCGTGCCCCACAGCGACGCCTCGATCACCGAGACCGAGAATTCGGGCTTCCATTGCAGCGCCCAAGTCTCCCGGAACGTTCCGGTGGAACGGACCTCACTGTCGGCCGGGGTTCCCCAATCGATCTCGAGGATCCCCAGTCGGTGCAGGAACTGGGAACGCTCGACGTCGATGTCGCGTCGCAGGTCCAGATCGAGAGTCTTTGCTCCCGCTTGTTGTCTGAGCCGCAAGGTCTTCGAGCGTGCGCGCAGGTCTGCTTCGAGTGGGACTGTCGGCGTTTCCTCGGGCACCGCGCCCAGCGCTTCGCCCACAACCAATCTTCGCGTGATCAGATCCAGAAGAACGTCGTTCCCGTCGCACATCACCGACCTCGTTGCCTCGGTGACCTCCGACAATCCCGCCAAGGGTCGAGAACGCAGTGCCGCCAACGTATCTGCCAACCGGACAGCTTCGATGACGTGAGCACTCGAGATCGGAAGGTCCTCGTCCCTGAGCACCCGCGCAACTTTGGTGAGCCACCGCGTGATCGTCTTGTCGTTCGCGGTGAACAGGTGGTGATACCAGCCCGGCGAGGTGATTCCGGCGCCGTAACCCGATGCCGACGCCAGGCGTGAATGTGTCCAGGGAACCCAGGTCAGCGAGGTCTTGACCTTGGACATTCCTTTGAGGATGCGAGCATCGGGTGCCGCCGGCCCCAAGGCTCCGACCAACGCCGGCGCGTGCCAGGCTCCGCAGACGACCGCTACCCGCTCAGCGCCATCTTTCAACGTCTTTCGCAGCACCTGACGCATGTACGCTTCGCGATGCGCTGTCTCCTCGTCGATCGGCACTGTCTCACGCAGCGCCTCCATCGCCTCGGTGATCGCATCGAAAGAATCTGCGCCCGAGCTCGATTCGATCACCGAATCCCACCAGCGCTCGGTGTCGTCGAAACCCGCGGCCGCGGCCAGTTCCGACAGAGGATCGCCCTCGCGGACAGTACGAATCCCCTGACCCGCCAACACGTTGAAGGCGGGCAGATCGCAGAACCGTGCCTGCACACCGTTCTTCGCAGCCCACTGCAGCGCTTGCCATTCGGGTGAGAACACCGCAAACGGCCAGAATGCCGCCTTCGACGGTTCGCCAGTGGCGTACGCGAGCAACGCAATCGGTGGTTCCATCGATTCCGACGCCGCCAGCATCACCAACGGGTCTGCGTCCGAAGGCCCTTCGATCAGGACGACGTCAGGCGAGAACTCTTCCAGGCCCTGCCGAACCGAACGAGCAGATCCCGGGCCGTGGTGACGGATACCGAAGACCCGGACACGCAGGTCCGGAATCACGATGGTCACCCGGTGACCTCGCGGCACGCCCGGTAGAAGTCGGACCACTCGCCGCGTTCACGCACTACTGCCTCGAGGTACTCGTTCCACACCACCTTGTCTGCGACCGGATCCTTGATCACCGAGCCCAGGATTCCGGCAGCGACGTCGGATGCCCGCAGTACGCCGTCCCCGAAATGCGCAGACAACGCCAAACCGTTGGTGACCACCGAGATCGCCTCCGCCGTCGACAGAGTTCCGGACGGGGACTTCAACTTGGTGCGGCCGTCGGTGGTCGTGCCTGATCGCAGTTCCCGGAACACGGTGACGACCCGGCGAATTTCCTCGGCTGCTGCGGGGGTTGTCGGCAATTCCAGTGCTGCGCCCAGCTGTTCGACTCGACGTGCCACTATGGCCACCTCGTCTTCCTCGCTGGCCGGCAAAGGGAGGACTACGGTATTGAACCGTCGACGCAGTGCGGACGACAGATCGTTGACACCGCGATCGCGATCGTTGGCGGTAGCGATCAGGTTGAAGCCCTTGGCTGCCTGCACCTCGATGCCCAGTTCCGGCACCGGCAACGTCTTCTCGGAGAGAATGGTGATGAGAGCGTCCTGCACGTCGGCCGGGATACGCGTCAACTCTTCGACGCGGGCGATCTTCCCGCTTTCCATCGCCGTCATCACGGGAGAAGGCACCAGCGCACCGGCGGTCGGCCCCTCGGAGAGAAGACGTGCGTAGTTCCAGCCGTAGCGGATAGCTTCCTCGGGCGTACCCGACGTGCCTTGAACCAGGAGCGTCGACGCACCCGAGATTGCGGCCGAAAGGTGTTCGGAGACCCAGGTCTTGGCCGTACCGGGAACCCCCAACAGCAGTAGCGCCCGGTCGGTGGCAAGAGTTGCGACGGCCACTTCCATCAACCGCCGTGGACCGACGTACTTCGGCGAAATGACGGTTCCGTCGTCGAGAGTGCCACCCAACAGATACGTCACGACGGCCCAGGGCGACAAGTTCCACGACGGTGGACGCGGACGAGCATCCTGCGCGGCCAGTGCTTCGAGTTCGAGCGCGTACTCCTGCTCTGCGTGGGGCCGCATCAGCTTTGCCGGTTGCGCGAGCTTTTCCGGTTCCGTGGTGGGCACGGTTACGCTGTCAGTCACTTGAGCTCCTCGAGCAGAGTCTTGCGGTGGGTGATGGCACTGGCAGTTCTGGCGAAGGTTTGCCGCCAGTCGGGGTCACGAGCACGCTCCGCCGCACGCTCCAGCAAAGTTACTGCGCTGTAAGGAAATCGAGTCTCGGCCAGGCGCAGCGATGCGACGTACTTGTAGCGTGAGAATTCGCCGGCCTTGGCGCCTCCGTCGGCACGTCTGGCCGCAACTCGTTCCCACTGGGCTACCACTGCCCGGGTGATGTCCTCGGGCCATGGACCTCGCAGAGCGTCGTAGATCGCTGCCCGGCCCGGGTGCAGAACGTTGGCGTCGCCGTTTCCGGACCTCAACAGATCAGCCAGCGCCTTGGCCGGCACCAACGGGAGCACGCGTCGATCGGTGGCGGTGCCGCGCATACGAAAGAGTTCCAGCGCCCATTCCGTATTGTTCTGCGCGACTGCGGCGGTGGACCACGCGTCGTGAAGGATCGGTTCCCAGCTTTCGTCAACGCTCATCCCCAAGACCTTGCCTGGTCCACCGATCATGTTGTTCCACAGAGACAACGGCGCAGAACCGATCGCCTGACGCACATACTCGGCACGATAGTCGGTGTGTGGATTCGGCCGGTCTTCGATGCCGTCTCGCCTCGCCGCTGAATCGACTTCCTCAGGCGGGACGATGACGAGCGTGGACCGAACGAGTTTCCGTTCCACCCGCACCCATTTCCGAACCCGAGCAGCCATTCTCTCCCCGAACTCCGATTCGGGGAGTTGTCCGAGTACTTCCACTGCCGCGCGTCGCACGTCCTTGCGACGGTCGTCGAGGGCTTCCTCCAACAATGGTTGATCATCCGCACTCAGTCCGTTTGCCAGCGCCGCGACGAAGGCAGCCTTCTGTTCGCCCCGCTCGGTGCCCCAGGACATTCGGAGTTCGGCCAGCGCCAGCGCGGGATCTGTTCGACGAGTGTCTATCAGCCACTGTGTGCGCTGCGACGAACTTCCGTGACGCCACACGTCCGGGTTGGCATCCCTGGTTCGGACGAGTTTGCTCCACTCGGGGTTTTGCGCGGCAAGCCATCGACCACGCTCGCCGACAATCTGCAGGATGCTCTCCCGGTGAGCTTCACTTGCACGTGCAAAGGAAAGCAACTCGGCGACCAGATGATCAGGCGCACGGTAATTGTGCTCCAACGCGACTGCGAACCATTCGTCGAGCAAGGTCGCCTTGGCCGCGAGCATCGACAGCAGATGCGCCGATGAGGATTCCGGCAGCGTGAATCGAACATCGTCTGGCGCAGGTGTCGGCACCGCCGCCGTGGTGGAGCCCGCACCGCCACGGCGGTACGCCCTCTCCAACGCTGCTCCTGCGAGAAGCATCTCGGCAGGATCGCCGTCGAGTTCGCGAGCGTAGCCACGCACTTCAGCCGGCAGCTCCTCAAATGTTGTTGCTGTTCTGGCTGTCCCAAGGAGCGCCGCTGAGATCAATGTACTCACAGCACGATCACCTGCCCTCCCGTGAAAACCGAGATCGGAGTAAGAGCCAGCGCGTTCCACGTTCCGCAGACTGTGACCGGGTAACCGCCGGAAATGCCGAGCAACTTCCACAGAAGATCCGAATCACCCTCTGCCCGAAGCGCTGTGCCCGATTCGTCGACGACAAACCATGATCCGTCGACGAACGACGGGACCACCGAACTGATCACTGCCGGCCACGAGCGCAACCATGGATCCGCGGCGAGGGCATCGGTAAACTGCTGCAACGCAGTGTCGATGCTTCCGAACGGCATGGTTGTGAAGGGCTCCGGTTCTCCGTGCGTGACCCCTATCCGCGCCCGCAATGCCGCGGCACCGGGATAGAAATGAACATCGGCGTTGAGCAGAAACCCGACTGGCGGCGTTTCGGTGGCAAAATTGGCCGACCCGTGGGAGAAGTCGAGCAGCATGGCCCACCGCTTCGAATTCCTGCCGAGCATCCACACCGTTCGGGTGAACAGTCGCTTCTCCTCGGTGATCCCGGAACCGAGAATCATCCAGTTCTCTTTCACCGGAATCGATTCCATCACACTCTCGGTTGAGACCGGATAGCCGACGTGTGCTTTCACCGAATAGGCAAGATCTTCCGGCAACTCGGACAGCTTCTGATGCGCAGCAACCAGCAGGTGCAACCGAGCCAACTCGTCGAGGACTTTCTCGGGCCAGTTCTCGGTAGACGCAACGGTGCCCGCCAAGGCTCGAAGTGTGCCTGCGACACCAGGCGCCTGAGCATCCACCATTCGAGCAGCTACTGCGTCGAAGCCCGCCCAGGATGTGTCCATCGCTGCCAGACCACTGCGAATCTGATCGGTGATCCACAGGTCCAATTCGACGAGACCGCTCGCAACGCGGTCGGCGCGCTTCTGCGCTGTCGCCGGGTCGGGAGCCCTCTTGGGAGCCTCGTCGCCGGTCTCAGCCCTTTCGCCGCGGGTCTCGGCCTTCTCCTCGCGGCGCAACAACCACTCTGCCGCGAAGTCGGCGGGCTCGTCCGCCGACGGCACACGCCCTTCCGACCATTCCACCAGCAGCCCCAGAGCATGTTTGCACGGAAACTTTCGACTGGGGCACGAGCACTTGTATGCAGGGCCCCTCAGGTCGACCACTGCTTGATACGGCTTCGAGCCGCTGCCCTGACACAGCCCCCAGAGCGCGAGACCCCTGTTGCCGGCATGGCTCCACGAACCAGCCAACTTGCGCGCAGCGGCCAGCGATGCGGCGTCCGGAGCTACCGACGCCACCTGCCCAGCTGTCCACGGCGAAGTCACTCGACAACAGTATGACAACCCGCTGACATCACAGAGTCAGGCCGATTCGTTGGGAATTACCCCTTGACTCGAACACATATTCGAATATGATTTGGGGAGGGGATCGGGGGATTCAATGAGTGTCTTGTTGTCGGACGTGGTGTCTGGTTCTG
>NZ_JARVSY010000006.1:0-146575 GCF_030208925.1 Rhodococcus sp. MEB032 | reverse complement strand
GGTCGTCGGCTCAGTCGTGGTCGTCGGCTCAGTCGTGGTCGTCGGCTCAGTCGTCGTGGGCTCAGTCGTCGTCGTCGGCTCAGTCGTGGTCGGTGTCGGTGTCGGAATTACGGTCGTGCCGCAGTTGTGACGGTGACAATGCCAGCCATAGTTGCCGTTGCCGTTGTTGCCGCCGTTGCCGTTGTTGCCGTTGTGACCGCCACCGTTGCCGTTGTTATTGCCACCGTTGTTGCCGTAATTGCCGTTTCCATTGCCGTTGTTGCCACCACCGCTGTTGCCGCCAGGTTGGGCGGCGACGATGGCGGGGAAGACCGATACGGCAAGGACGCCGATACCCATCAGGCACATCACAGCAACAAGCATCATCGCTAGCCGTCGTGGCTGGCTCATCGACATTCCTCCCCGACACATACGTCCGACCTGCGGAAAACTGCGGCAGACTCACCGTGCCTATCGCACCGGACACACCCTCGTTACATTTCCGGCAAACATGTATCCGCCCAAGGATCATCCCTCACTTGGAAGCTCAACGGTCCGGATCAGCGGTCGCAATCGTATGAAACGGCGCACACTCAGATCGAATCTTCGCAATTCGGGCAGGCCCTGAAAATGCAGGAAAGGGTCGTTCAACTTTCGTTGAAAGACCCTTTTCGCTGGTACTTCTTAGTGGAGCTGAGGGGAATCGAACCCCTGACCTCTTCGATGCGAACGAAGCGCGCTACCAACTGCGCCACAGCCCCGTGCCACCGCCTCAGCGGTGCTCGGCAACTCTAACAGGAACGAATACTCCCGTTGGAATCACCCGAAACGAACTTTCGGCCCGACGAGATCGGCCCAGAAGATCACTGACCGGACGCGCGACGCATCTCGGTGTGCCTGATCTCTTCTTCGTAGTGATCCAGGTGATCGAACACCGGATCTTCGTCGTCGACCTCGAGGACAACCGCTCCTGGCCGACGCAGTCGCGCCGGAATCAGGCGAAGCTCTTCGTCGGTGTGCGATTCGACTCCGAGTCGCGATCGGTTGAGGCGTTCGGTACGACGGCGGCGAATCTCTTGCTCGATCCGAACCTGCCGACGCAAGTACGCCATGTACCCGCCGAGGCCGCACACGGTCAGCGCAAACAACCACCACACCATCGGCGAGATGATCAATGCGAGAGCGCCCGAGAGAATCGCGACGAACGCAAGTCCCAGCAACGTCCGCTGACGGAATGCATACCGCGCCTCCCGGGCGATGGCATCCGCTTCGGGGTCGAATCCGCCTCGGCCGCGCCGAACCGGAACAAATTCTCCGACCGGTGCACGACCGCCGGCGTAGTCGTCTTCTGCGTGAGTGTCCATCTGGTCCTCCGCGTCGTAGCTGCTGCGCACTGGTTCTGGTTGCCAGTTCGGATCGCTTCGATGTCCTGCTGCCGGCCCGCGCTGAACAGGGTTGCTGTCGCCGCGGTGGAGTACTCGAGTCGCGAGTGCCGCGTCACTCGTCTGCCGGATCCTGGGGCGCTTGTTGACAAGCATCGGCACCAGGACGAACAGCCACACGGCCACCAGCCCGATCCACACGAATGAGCTAGGCATGCCGCGGCCTCCTCCCGATCACCTACCAGCACCTATGCCAGCCGTTGACGAGTCAAGGTTAACGGCCGACGCCCTCGCATCGTTGCCGACGCGCCGAACCCCACCATACTCATGTGTCACACGCGTACCGAACTGAACTTCCGGTTCAGTCCCAAAAGTCTCAAGTTCTGGTTGAATCAAAAACCACATTTTCCCGACCGAAAGTAGGACTACTCAGCGGTAACTGCTGTTTAGCTCGCGTTTCTCACGCTTCTGGCGCCGTCTTCGTCACACCCACGAAGCGCGTCCGGACCGCACCAATCTGTCGACGACGGTGGTGGGTACTTCCTCGATGGTCATTCCGACCAGAAGATGATCACGCCATTGGCCGTCGACATCGAGGTAGCGCTTGAGAAGACCTTCCTCCCGGAACCCAACATTTCGTAGGACTGCGCGACTCGACGCGTTCTCCGGCCGAACAGTGGCCTCCACTCGATGCAGACCGACCTTCGAGAATGCGTGATCGAGTGTGAGTGCAACGGCAGCTGTGGCTACGCCCCCACCGGTCACGTGCGAGGCAACCCAATAGCCCACCCAGGCGGACCGCAGAGCGCCGCGCACCACATTTCCGATGGTGACCTGCCCGCAGTACTTCCCGTCGAGTTCGATCACCAGGGGAAGGATCCTGCCCTTGCGCGCTTCGGAGCGAAGGTTTCCGCACAGGGACGGCCAGACGGTGATGTGGTGGCGAGCATCCCAGGGCGATTCTCCGGTGGGCTCCCACGGCTCGAGGTGCTCGCGATCGCGAATGCGGAGACGACTCCATACCGCAGCGTCACGGAGCTTCACGGGGCGGACGGTCACCACTCCCGCGGGCACTCGCAGCGGGCCGAGATCTTCCGGCCATCCTGGATGGACTGACATCACACCCCACTCGGGTCGGCGTTACCCACGTTGGGCGAGAAAAGCTACGTCGACTTCTTCACCGATGTGCACTTCGGTGACGTCTCGATCGACCAGAACCAAGCAATTGGCTTCCGCCAAGGTCGCGAGGAGATGTGAGGACGCACCGGGCGCACCCCCGAGGGCCTGCACGAGGTACTCCCCTGTCGCTTCGTCACGCATCAGCTGACCACGCAGAAAACCCTTGCGATCGGCAATCGACGTGATCGTTCCCACTGTCCGCGCCTTCACTACTCGCCGCATCGGCTGGCGGCGTCCGAGCGCGATTCTGATCAGCGGGCGAACCATGACTTCGAATACCACCAGTGCGCTGACCGGGTTGGACGGTAGGAGAAAGGTCGGAACCTCGTCCCTTCCCAGCTTTCCGAAGCCTTGCACCGATCCCGGATGCATGGCAACGCGCTCCACCTCGAGTGTCCCCAGGTCGGCAAGCGCCTCACGAACCTCGTCGGACGCTCCGCCGCCCACGGCACCGGCGATGACAACGATTTCCGAGCGAATCAGCTGTCCCTCGACTACTTCGCGAAGACGACGAGAGTCGTTGCCTGCGATTCCCACACGGTTGACGTCGGCGCCGGCATCGCGCGCTGCGGCGGCGAGGGCATACGAATTGACGTCGTAAACCTGACCAGGCCCCGGCGTGCGATCCACGTCGACGAGTTCTCCACCGACGCTGATGACGGAGAGGCGCGGACGGGGATGGACGAGTACTTTGTCGCGGCCGACCGCGGCGAGCAACCCGACCTGTGCGGCTCCGATGATGGTGCCTGCCCGAACGGCCACGTCGCCCGGCTGGACGTCGTCGCCTGCACGGCGAACGTAATCGCCCGAACGCACCGGCTCGAAGATCCGAACGCGAGCGCGACCACCGTCGGTGTTCTCGAGGGGAAGAACTGCGTCGGCCAGCGTGGGCAAAGGCGCGCCGGTGTCGACTCGGACGGCCTGGCGAGGTTGCAAGCGGATCGGTTGGCGTGAGCCCGCCGTCACCTCACCGACCACCGGCAAGCTGAGGTCGGTAGGCTCGCCGTCCTCGCCTCGGAGGTCGGCTCCGGCGCCGGCGACATCGACACTGCGAACCGCGTAACCGTCGATGGCAGCTTGATCGAATCCCGGCAATGGGCGTTCGGTCACCACTTCCTCGGCACACAGCAGTCCCTGCGCCTCCGAGATGGCGACCCGAACCGGACGGGGTGCCACTGCAGCAGCGGTAACCCTGGTCTGCTGCTCCTCAACCGACCGCATCTGGTCCGCGTCCTCCTGTGTCTGGAAATTCGGTGATATCCGTCAGCTCATGATGCCTTGCCGCCGAAAAGGGACAAGCACATTGATACTGCGTTATCGGGCGATCAACCACCGTGGCGACACGCTCAGCGGTCGAGCCGATCCGCGAGCCACTTACGCAAGGACGGGCCGTAATCGTCACTGTCGAGCGCCAGGTCCACCGAAGCGCGGAGGTACCCGCCGGGGTTGCCCAGGTCATGACGCGTTCCGCGGTGCACCACCACGTGAACCGGATGGCCCTCGGAAATCAGGAGAGCGATGGCGTCGGTGAGTTGCAACTCACCGCCGGCTCCCGGCTCGATGCGACGAAGTGCGTCGAAGATCGCACGATCGAGCAGATAGCGACCTGCAGCGGCAAAGGTCGACGGCGCGTCTTCCACAGCCGGCTTCTCGACCATGCCGACGACCTTGAGGACGTCGGGATTGACCGCGTCGGGAACGATCTCGACGTCGAAGACGCCGTAAGCGCTGACTGCGTCTTTCGGGACGTCGATTGCACAGAGAACGGATCCGCCGCGCTTGGCCCGAACTCGCGCCATGATCTCCAGGACGCCACGCGGTAGTACGAGATCATCGGGCAGAAGGACCGCGATGGCATCTTCGTCGTCGTCGAGAACCGACTCGACGCAACCGACTGCATGCCCGAGGCCGAGGGGCTGCTCCTGAATCACGGAGTCGACTTCGAGCAAACCCGGCGCTTTGCGCACCTTCGCCAGGGCAGCGAGTTTTCCGCTTGCTTCCAGCTTGCTTTCGAGCACGAGATCCTCGACGAAGTGGGCAACCACGCCGTCTTTGCCCGGGGACGTCACGATGACGAGCCGCTCGGCTCCCGAGTCCGCAGCTTCACCTGCCACCAGTTCGATACCCGGTGTGTCCACGACCGGCAGCAATTCTTTCGGAACCGTCTTGGTGGCAGGCAGGAAACGCGTACCAAGTCCGGCTGCGGGAACCACGGCCGTACGGAAGGCCCTCGTGCTGCTAGCGACAACGTCTGTCATGCCAACACCTTAGCCGCCGCTTGTTACCGCTCGGTCAGCACGACGAATATCGTTGCGGGGTGACACCTCAGACAAAAGCACAATGGCGACAAATCACACTCGCAGCACGTGATGCAGTCTCCGAGCACACTCGAAACACGGAAACTGCGGCGTTGATCACGCACATACGTTCAGTGATTGTCGACGGCTCGGTCGTGTGTGCGTACGTCCCCACCCGCACCGAACCAGGATCCACCGATTTGCTCGACGCCGTTGCCGAGATCGCTCAGCGTGTACTACTTCCGATCACCGGGGAGCCGGGACCGTTGTCCTGGGTCGAGTACAGCGGCGCGGACGGTTTGCGCCCCGCGAAGTACGGCATTCGGGAGCCTGTCGGACCCGTCTTGCCACCGGAAGCCCTGTCCGACGTGGAATGCATGCTTGTCCCTGCTCTCGCGGTGGATCTTCGCGGAACACGCCTCGGCCGTGGCGCAGGCTTCTACGACCGGACGCTCGGGTCGGTCGGACCACAGACTCGGCTCGTGGCAATTGTCAGAGACTCCGAACTCGTCGAGGCCTTGCCTGCCGACGACCACGACATTCCCATGGGCTGGGCATTGACGCCGCGCGGCGGCCTCACGCAACTCAAAGGCGATTGATCGGCGGGAATAGATCCCTGATTAGCGCTGTTGGCACTGTCACTTGTAGAGTGCTAAAGGCTGCGGTGTAAATACGCGGCTGCTCGAACATCACAGTGCGGAGGAAGCCCGGTGCCCACCTACTCATACGCATGTACGGAATGTGACAACCGTTTCGACATCGTCCAGTCCTTCAGCGAAGATTCGCTGACGGTCTGCCCAGCTTGCTCAGGCAAGCTCCGCAAGCTGTTCAACTCTGTTGGCATCGTGTTCAAGGGCAGCGGCTTCTACCGCACCGACAGCCGCGGCGGCTCCGGGACTGCGAGCGAGCCGGCCAAGAGCGATTCGGCACCCGCTGCGAAGTCCGAGTCCAAGTCGGACTCCTCTTCGACATCCAGTTCGTCGACCAGCACGCCGGCGCCCGCGAAGGCTGCCGCAAGCTGATTTCCACAACCTTCGGGTTGTCCCCAGGTTCACATCGTTAGGGCCGGAAGCACCGCTTCCGGCCCTAACGTGCATGAATGCCGTCAGTACGTTCTCGTTCGCCGAGGCGCTCCGATCCACTGCGCGCCCAACTCGATCTCAGCCCGAGCACCTTCGATCGCGTCGTCGAACTGACACGCGGCACACGATTCCGCACGGCGACAGTCCGTAAGATCGCAGCCGTTGGCCTGGCCACACTCGGCGTTGTTCTCTTCTTTCGAGGCGATCCCGCGACCGATACGGTCGCCGTAGTTGTCTCGAGCCGCGATCTCACTCCGGGGCAGGTGATTGCGGATTCGGATGTCGAGATGCGAGAGATCGACTCGAAACAACTTCCCGAAGGAGTTGTCTCCGACACCGACCTGGTAGTCGGGAGAACCGTTGCCGGCCCGATTCGCTCCGGAGAAACCGTCACCGACGTGCGCGTTCTCAGCCCACGGCTGGCCGGGTTGTCGGTAGGAACCGACGACGCCCGCATCGTCCCCGTCCGATTGGCCGATGCAGCCGTCGCGGATATGTTGCGCAGCGGGGATGTCGTCGACGTACTGACCGTCGGCCCTGACACATCCCACTCAGACACACCCCACCCCGACACACCCAACGAATCAATTGCCGACAAGGCCCCGCAGATTCTTGCGGCAGGAGCGGTAGTCGCGTTGGTCACCACGTCGGAAAGTACACGTAACCAGCAGGAACAGGTGATTCTGCTGGCTCTGCCGACACCGACAGCCAACGTCGTTGCCGCGGCATCCCTGTCCAATGCGATCACCGTGACATTCCGCTGACCGCACAAAGCTGCCGAAGCTCCTCTAGGATTTTTCCAGTCGGTTCGGTATCAACGGACCATCTGGCACTTGCCATCGGAGACTCGAGGGGACACCGACATGCTCAAGGGATTCAAGGACTTCCTGCTTCGCGGAAACGTGCTCGACCTGGCCGTCGCGGTTGTCGTCGGCGCAGCCTTCACCGCCATCGTCACGGCATTCACCAGCAACATCATCAACCCACTCATCGCAGCTATCGGCGGATCCGACGAATTGGGCTGGGGAAAGGAGATCATTGCCGGTAATTCCGAAACCTTCGTGAATATCGGTGCTGTGGTCACCGCGATCATCAACTTCATCATCATCGCAGCGGTCGTCTACTTCGTGCTGATCGTCCCTGCGAATGCGGCGAAGAAGAAGTTCGTCTCCGAGCCCGAGGACAAGGAAGCCAGCGAAACCGATCTGCTCATCCAGATCCGCGACATCCTCTCGGCCAATGCCGGTGGCGCCGACACGGGAGCGCACGCCAAGACTCTCGAATAGGCAGTGCTCACAGAACAAATCAGGCCCTCGGACAATTGTCCGGGGGCCTGATTTACTTCTCAACCCCCGTGGTGCGGGGGCCGCTGACTGCGCAGCCAGTCGTCGTCCGAGGACCGCGAGGATCCTTCGGGACCCCGCTCGTCCGACGTCGTCTCGGGAAAGACGTCCCCGAAGATGCGCGCCAGGCGCTTCTTGTCGACTGACGGCTTCTTCGGGGTATCTGGTTGCTCCGACAAACTGTCTCAGCCCTCGAGGCTGGAGAGCTCGGCGATCACGTGACTCGCCAAAGCCGTCAGGGTTGCCATGCCGTCGCGAATTGCCGGCCTGGTCGACGCCAGATTGGCGACCACGGTGCTTCCCGAAACTCCGACGAGGCCGCGGGACAAGCCTGCTTCGAGCGATCCGGCCGAAAGACCGGAAGCACGAAGTGCTTCGGCAATTCCCGGGATCTCGCGATCGAGAACCTCAGCGGTCACGTCAGGAGTGACGTCACGCGGGGATACCCCGGTACCGCCGACCGAGATGACGAGGTCGACGCCACCGATGACTGCGGTGTTGAGAGCGTTGCGGATCTCCACTTCGTCGGCGGCGACGGCGACCGTCGCATCGACGAGAAAACCCGCTTCGTTCAGCAGTTCCGTGACCAGTGGACCGATGGAGTCGGTGTTGTCGCCGTGGGCTGTGCGATCGTCGACGATGACGACCAGAGCGCGGCCGGCCGATGTGGCTTCGAGTTCCATGACTCCTACCGTAGTGTCCGATCCCGACGCCGTTGCGATCTGGCCGAAGATCGGGTCGATCGTCTGCTGATCGCCGAACATCATCGACCGCCCTGCGCTGCCGCGGTTCCCAACGTGACGTCGACGGTCTTGGTCTGCCCGCCGTCGCTGTACGTGATCGAGACCTTGTCGCCGGGAGCATGTGAACGCACTGCCGCGATCAGCGAATCACCATCTGCGACAACACGATCGTCGACCTTGGTGATGACTGCACCCTTCGGGATACCGGCCTTGGCGGCCGGCCCGTCAGCAGTGACATCCATGACGGTTGCGCCGTCGGCGTTGTCCTGCGACGGCACGGTCACGCCGATCATGGCCTGAGTCGCCTTGCCGGTCTTGATCAGTTCGTCGGCAACGCGGCGTGCCTGATCGATCGGGATGGCGAAACCGAGGCCGATCGAACCGCCTTGGGTACCCGACGACGCTCCGAGCGAGGCGATCGCCGTGTTGATGCCGATCAGCTGGCCGTCCATGTTGACGAGGGCGCCACCGGAGTTGCCGGGGTTGATCGCTGCGTCGGTCTGCAGAGCGTCGATGACGGTGTTCTGGTTGCCGGACTCGCCGCTCGTGGACACCGGGCGATCGAGTGCGGAGATGATGCCTTCGGTGACCGTGCCGGCCAGGCCGAGTGGGGACCCGACGGCAACCACCTGCTGTCCGACCTGGACGTCGCCGGAGTTGCCGAGATCGATGGGGGTGAGGTCGTTGCGACCGTCGACCTTGATGACGGCGATGTCGGAGACGGGGTCGGCACCGACCAGAGTGGCCGAGGCCTTGGTTCCGTCGGAGAACGCAACGCGAAGTTGCGCTCCCTGTGCGCCGGCAACGTGGTTGTTGGTCAGGATCAGACCGTCGGAGGACAGGATGACACCGGAGCCCTCACCGCCCTGTCCCTGCGCGGTGGCTACCTCGATCTGCACGACGCTCGGCACGACCTTCGAGGCAACGGCCTGAACCGAGCCGGCGGGAGCGTTGGACGTGTTGGTCGCAGTGGGCTTCGGAGCGTTCAGAGAGTTGGTGACCGTCGCGGTTCCACCGTTGCGGTCCGCGACGACGGCGCCGACCACGCCACCGACACCACCACTGACCAGGACCAGGGCGAGAGCGCCGGCAACCAGCGCCATGCGTCCCGACTTCGGCTTTGTGGTGGTCGAACCGGAGTTCGGCCCCTGCAGCGGTGCGGGGATCTGGTTGTGGCCGCCGCCCGGGCCGTTCGGACCGCCGGGGCCACCAGGGTTGGGTGCGCCGTACGGGGCGCTCTGCTGGTACGCGGCCTCATGGGCACCGTGCGGGTGGCCGAAAGCCTGCGTGGGCTGCTGCTGCTGCGCCTGCCCGAAGGCTTCGGTGGGCCGGCCTTCAGTGGGTCGGGCTTCGGCGGGTCGGGCGAACGACTCGGTCGGCTGGTACGGCTGCTGAGGCGCCTGCCCCTGAGGCTGCTGCGGCGGCACGGGAGGCTGGGCCTGAGGTGCCGTCGGCTGTGCCTGAGGTGCTGTCGGCTGCGCCTGGGTGGTGGGCTCGCTGTTGGGCTGCTCGGGCCGGGTCGGCCCGACGTTACGGTCCTCGGTCATCGGCTCGCTTTCGTCTACGGTGACCACCGGACGGGCAGTCACAACTGTTCTGCCGACAATGCTGCCTTGCGCTGCTGAGAAGGCGCTGAGACGTGCCTGTCACTTTACCCAGAGTTCGACGTGAAAAACCGGTGTTGTCGGTTCGGCCCGAAAGACTTTCGGGCCGAACGCATTAAGCCGTGACGTCAGTCACCGAAGCGAGGGACCAACGGGTCTACAGAACACGCTACTCGGCACTCGGCCCCGGTTCACCGGGAAGCACGATACGAACAAGCGCTCCCCCACGATCGGATTCGTCGATCGCGATGGTGCCGCCGTGCTTGACGACGACCTGACGCACAATCGCAAGTCCCAGACCCGATCCCGGCATCGAACGTGCCGCAGTCGACCGGTAGAAACGATCGAACACCAACTCCCGATCCTCCTCCGGAATGCCAGGTCCCGCATCACTTACGGTCAATTCCAACAATCCTTGACCCACCGGACGCATTTCGACGCGTACCTGTTCGCCCTTAGGACTCCACTTCGCAGCGTTGTCGAGGACGTTCAGCACGGCACGCGACAGGCCCGCTTGATCTCCGTAGACGTACCACGGAGTCGTGACCGCCTCGAACTCGATTTCGTTGCGCCTGCGCCGCGCTCGTTCGAGCGCACGCTCGACGACGTCGCTGACGTCGACGCGCTCGTACACGGTTTCGGGTGCGTCTTCGCGGGCCAGATCGACAAGGTCACCGACCAGAGTCGACAGTTCCTCGATCTGCGCGACGACATCGGCACGAAGTTCCGCCATGTCCTCGTCGGGAATCTGCGGCGCACCGGGGCGACTTGACGCGATCAGCAATTCCATGTTGGTACGCAACGAAGTCAACGGTGTGCGCAACTCGTGTCCGGCGTCCGCAACGAGGCGAGACTGACGCTCACGGGACTCGGCGAGCGCCCGCAGCATCGTGTTGAAACTCTCTGTCAGGCGCGCTAATTCGTCGCTGCCGGTAACGGGGATCTGCGTCAGATCGTCGGTCCGGGCGACTCGTTCGGTGGCGGCAGTCAGCCTGGCGATGGGCCGTAAACCGGTGCGGCCCACGGTAGTACCCGCCACCGCAGCCAGGATGACACCACACCCACCGACCACGAAGAGCACCCAGGCCAGCCGATCCAGTACCGCAACGGTCGGCGCGAGCCGCTGACCAATCACCAAAGTGCTTCCGTCATGCGTCCGTTGAGCAAGCACTCGCTGGCCGTCGACGGTTCGCAGCGAAGAATCCGATTCACCACGCGCAACGGCATCTTCGGCTTCGCCGATCGGCACGTCGGAACCGGGCGGCTGGTACGTGCTCAGGTCCGAGAAGATCAGGGCCACACTGATGTCGGTGGTGTACAGCGTCGCACCGGAGATGTAGCGAGGATCGAATCGCACGACATTGCTGTCGATGAGCACCGCTGCCCTGGTACGCAACTGGTGATCGACGTCCGCGTAGAGCGCACGCGAAACCACCGCGTAGGCAGCGATCGCCATGACTGCGACGGCAATGGCCACCACCGACGCGGCGAGCAGCGTCACACGCCAACGCAATGACACCGAACGGGTCAGTGGCATCGGCGGGCGCATTTCGACGGACGCTTGGGTGGTGGAGGATTTCTTCGGTTCGGCGTTCTTGCCGAACGGAGCGGTGATCACGGAGGCGTCTCCCGCAGGACGTAGCCGACTCCGCGGACGGTGTGGATCAACCTCGGTTCGCCGTCGGCTTCCGTCTTGCGACGCAGGTAGCCGACATACACCTCGAGGGCATTGCCGGACGTCGGGAAGTCGTATCCCCACACTTCTTCGAGAATGCGTCCACGGGTCAGCACGCGGCGTGGGTTGGCCATGAGCATTTCGAGGAGGGAGAACTCGGTGCGCGTCAGGCTGATCGATCGCTCTCCGCGCTTGACCTCACGGGTGACCGGGTCGAGGGTGAGGTCCTCGAACGCCATCATTTCGGAATCGGCGTCCAGATCGGGCGCGGTGCGGCGAAGTAGTGCACGCAACCTGGCAAGCAACTCTTCCAAAGCGAAGGGCTTGGGCAGGTAGTCGTCCGCTCCGGCATCGAGGCCGGCGACTCGCTCGCTGACCGAATCGCGGGCGGTGAGCACGAGGATGGGCAGGTCGTCGCCGGCACTGCGAAGACGACGGCACACTTCGAGTCCGTCGAGTCGCGGCATCATGACGTCGAGCACGACGGCGTCGGGCCGGTTGGCGAGGATCTTCTCGAGTGCGTCGAGCCCGTCGACCGCGAGCTCGACCGTGTAGCCGTTGAAGCTGAGCGACCGCCGAAGCGACTCGCGAACCGCCCGGTCGTCGTCGACCACCAAAATACGCATACCGACAGTTTGGACTGAAGTGCTGAGATGCGGCTGAGAGGGTCCGATTCCGGCCTCCGGCGTGTCGCGGTCAGTCCCGGGTTCGCCTCGGCCCGGGCAGGCTCCAATGACGCCATAACGCAAGCAGTCTGAACACCGCGGCGAACGCTGTGCCGCACACCAGCGCGGCGTTGGTGGACAGTCCGGCTTGCGAGACTGTGACCACCAACGCAGCGCCGAGCAGTGCGGGAACCGCGTACAGGTCCTTGTGCAGGAGCAGTGGCACCTCGTTGACGAGAACGTCGCGGATCACGCCGCCGCCGATCGCCGCGGTCGCACCGATCAACGTCGCCGCCAGCGAACTGGCGTTGTTGTCCAGCGCGATGACGGCGCCGGTGCTCGCGAACAAGCCCATCCCCAGTGCGTCGAGCGCCAGGATTTCACGACGCAGTCGATTGAGCGGCTCGTGGAGGTAGAACACGGCGAGTGAGGTGGCGGCGGCCGTTCCGAAGTACGGCCAACTGCTCAGAGAGCTGGGCGGATGGACGCCGAGGAGAACGTCGCGGACGATACCGCCGCCGATGCCGGTGAACACACCCACCGAGCACACCCCGAAGATGTCGAGTCGCTTGGTGACGCCCACCAGGGCACCCGAGGCCGCGAACGCCACGATGCCCACCAGTTCGAGGATCCTCAGCAGCACCGGCCAAGGATCGCACGGTCAGATGCGGCTCGGGTCGATCACCCCGAGTCGAACTGCTTTGACCAGTCGCCGAGGGACTCGGTGGGTCTGGCCGAAGGCTGTGACCTCGACCAGATCGGGCGCCGTCGCCTTCCACTGGGCACGACGGCTGCGCGTGTTGGAACGGGACATCTTCCGCTTGGGAACGGCCATCAGAGTGCCTTGCGCTTTCCGTAGCGCCGCTCGAACTTCTCGACGCGTCCGGCGGTGTCCATCACACGTTGCGCTCCGGTCCAGAACGGGTGAGAGTCGCTCGTGACGTCGACGACCAGCAGCGGGTACGTGCCACCATCTTCCCATTCGACGGTGCGCTCACTCGTCACGGTCGATCGGGTCAGGAAGCTCTTGCCGGTGCTGGCGTCCTGGAAGACCACCGGGTGGTAGTCGGGGTGCATCTGCTTCTTCATTCGTTTCCCTCTCGCGTTGATTCGGTTTCGGCATAAGGTGATTCGGATTCGTCACACGGGTCTTCGTGAAACTCGCCGAACGGGTCTTCCCACGTTGCCCACGACGCTTCGTCCGCCAATTCGTCGTCGGTGACCAAGGCGTGCTGCAGTGTTCGGTCGATCTCGAGCGGGTTCGCACCGCACGTCAGAACGACCATCGAGGTGTCGCGATCACCGAAACGCTCGTCCCATTTCAGGGCCGCGAGTGCACGGCGTTCAGCTGGAACGCGGTCTCGTTCCTCCGGCGTCATCGCGGCAAGCCAGGTGTCCGCGCTGGCAACTCGCAGGCCACCGCCCGCCGATTCGAGCCAGAGCGCTTCACCCGGTTGCGTTGCCACCCAGACTCGTCCGCGGGAGTACACGACGCCTTCGAGCAGGACGTCGATCGCCTCGTGCAGACGACCGGGGTGGAACGGCCGGTTCGCGGTGAACTCGACGAGCATCACTCCGCCGTCGTCGTCGAGCGGCGGCTGGCGACGCAACAGCGGTGAGTGAGCGTCGGCCAGTTCACCGCGTCGCGCATCCGCAGGCACCTCGAGGAGCAGTGCCTCGATGTCGTCTCCCTCATCGAAGACGGGTACCCGTGGAGCGATGCGCGCGAGAACCGCGTTCAAGCGGGACCGCTGCCAGCCGTCGAGCGCATCGGACCCGCGTAGGACGAGCGCGTCGGCGAAGTCGACCTGCCCGACGACGACCTGAGCCAGGGTGCGGTCGTCGTCGAGAGCTTCGTCGCCGGTGGCGTCTGCCAGCCAGGTCGCCGCGTCGATGCACGTCACGACGGCGTCGACGCGGACGTCCCGCTGCGCCGGTCCGTCCAGTTGGCCGACGACGCCGGTTACGACGACGTGCTCGATCGCCCAGCACAGCGCCTCGGGCTCGAGTTGCCGGTCCAACAGCAACACGATCCGCTGCACCGAACTGTGCGAGTGAAGCCGGCGCAGGAGCGGCAGCAAGTCTTCGCGCAGGGTGCAGGAGACGCAGCCGTGCGCGAGCTCGAGGATCGTCTCGCGCTCGGACACAGTGCCGGCAGACCCGGCACTCCCGGTCATCGAGGTGACCGTCCGCCGGACCACCCCTTCACGGACGTGGCTCAGGTCGTGGTGGACCAGAACAGTTCCGGTTCGCAGCAACGCTCGTGCGGTGTGTGGGGTGGATTCGCTCATGCCGGCGACCAGGACCAGCGGAGTCCTGCCGTCCAAGATCGTGTTCACAGCGGGCCTTTCTGGGAATGATTGTCATTACCGAGGTTGAACGGTACATTGATCTCACCGCATTGTCGAAAATGATTGTCATCTGCAAGTTGAAAGGAACACCCATGTCGGCTCACTGCCAAGTGACCGGACGTGTGCCGGGGTTCGGAAAATCCGTCTCGCACTCTCACAAGCGTTCGAACCGTCGCTGGAACCCGAACATCCAGCGCAAGACCTACCTCCTGCCCAGCGAGGGGCGTCGCATCACACTCACGCTCTCGACCAAGGGCATCAAGACGATCGACCGCGACGGCATCGAATCCGTCGTCGCCCGGATCCGCGCGCGCGGCGAGAAGGTCTGAGCAGATGGCACGCAACGAGATCCGCCCGATCGTGAAACTCAAGTCCACCGCGGGCACCGGGTACACGTACGTGACCCGCAAGAACCGTCGTAACGACCCCGATCGACTCGTACTGAAGAAGTACGACCCGGTGCTGCGAAAGCACGTCGATTTCCGAGAAGAGAAGTAGGCATGGCCAAGAAGTCGAAGATCGCGAAGAACAACCAGCGACGGGTCGTCGTCGAGCGGTACGCGGAGCAGCGGTCCGCTCTCAAGGAGACGATCCGCTCCCCGAAAAGCTCGGCAGAGGAGCGCGCGAAGGCCCAAGCGACCCTGCAACGTCTACCACGCGACGCCAGTCCGGTACGATTGCGCAATCGAGACGCTGCGGATGGACGTCCGCGCGGCCACCTGCGGAAGTTCGGGCTCTCCCGGATTCGCGTGCGAGAAATGGCGCACCGTGGGGAACTGCCTGGCGTACACAAGTCGAGCTGGTAAGGAAGTCGGATGGCAGTCAAGCGTTCACCGTCGAAGAAGCCACGCCCCGTAGAGGGTCGTAAGCCCAAGAAGAACCCGTTGTTCGCAGCGAAGATCACGCATGTCGATTACAAGGACATCAACTTGCTTCGCACGTTCATCTCGGACCGCGGCAAGATCCGCAGCCGTCGCGTCACGGGCCTGACCCCGCAGCAGCAGCGTCAGGTCGCCGTTGCAGTGAAGAACGCACGCGAAATGGCGTTGCTCCCCTTCACCGCCGCCCGGTAGTCATACGTGCTCGGTAGTCACACGTAGAAGTACCGAAGAGGTCGCGCAGTCACTCGACTGCGCGGCCTTTTTGTTGCCCGGACTAAGATTTCCCGAAGTCGTTCATTCCAGTCGAGAGGTGCCCGCAGCGTGTCGGGAGTTGTTGCGGGTTTCACCGTAATTTTTGTTGTCATCGCGGTCGGGTATCTCCTCGGCCGTCTCGGCACCCTCGGTAGCCAAGGACAGTTCGTTCTCGGTCGACTCGTCTTCTTCGTCGCGACGCCTGCCCTGCTGTTCACCACCCTCGCGTCGTCCGATCTTTCGGTGATCTTCTCGCCGACGCTCGCCGTTGCGTCGGCTACTGCCTTTGCCGTCGGCGCTCTGTACGTCGTCGTCGCAAAGATCTGGCTCAACCGGCCGCTACCCGAACTGACCATCGGCGCGCTGTCGGCTTCGTACGTGAATTCGGCCAACCTCGGAATCCCGATCGCGGTGTTCGTGCTCGGCGATGCCACGTTCGTCGCGCCGCTCCTGCTCTTTCAGATCGTCGTGTACTCCCCGATCGCCTTGACGATCCTCGATCTGACGGCCCTTCGCGGCGCGGATGCCGAGAAGCTCTCGTTGATCGACACCGTCACCGCCCCGTTCAAGAATCCGATCGTGCTCGCGGGCGCTGCGGGGTTGATCGTCGCATTGATCGGTTGGGTACCGCCCCGGCCGCTGATGCAGCCTTTCGAATTGATCGGCGCGACGTCGGTACCCGGTGCGCTGTTGGCATTCGGGCTCTCGCTCTACGGCGTGCGGGTGCTGGAGAAGGGCTCGAGTCCACGCCGCGACGTCGCGCTGGCGTCGACGCTCAAGATCGTGGTCCAACCTGTGCTGGCCTATCTGATGGCGCATTTCCTCCTCGGCATCGACGGTCATCAGTTGTTCGCCATCGTGGTCGTCTCGACGTTGCCGACGGCGCAGAACGTCTTCATCTATGCAAGCCGCTATCGGCGCGGAATGGTCCTCGCCCGAGACAGTGCCTTTGTCACCACTTTGGCGTCAATTCCCGCAATTGCGCTGGTCACAGCGCTACTCGCTTGAGCAGGGTTACGGTGGATTCATGCGTGTACTAACCCTCGCCGTTCTGGCCTGCCTTGCTGTGGCCGGATGCTCCGTCGGGGCCCAGACCACGGGGCCGGTTGCCGCACCGAATCCGATGGCGGCCAACGAAGCAAGTCCCGCCGACTGGTCGCTCGGAACCCCCGTTCCCGACGAGGTCGACGACAGCGAGATGGGCACGGAGTTCGACAGCCGCACCGACATCGTGGGTGCGACGGCCACCATGTTCGAATCGTGGTCCGAGGTCGACGATCACACGGTGGCAGTCCACTTCGTGACCGGTACTCCGGAGTGCTACGGCGCGTACGCAACCGTCGAAGAGACTGATACGACGGTGATCGTCACGCTCCGAACCGGAGCATTGCCGGAGGCCGCGGACAAGATGTGCATCTTGGTTGCCGTGTTCGGCAGCCTGGACGTTCCGCTGAGCCGACCGCTCGGCGATCGCCACGTCATCAACGGCTAGCCGCGCCTAAACGGCACAAGATCACCGATCGAACACGCCGTTTCGTCAGGTGTGGTGTGCGTCTCCTCGGGACAGACTGAAAACCGACACCCGTTCACTCGCTCGTCGGCATCTTTCGACTCGAGCGGTGCTCAACATGAAGGAGCTCGCAAGTGCCTACTCTCCAGAGAGACGTTGCAATCGTCGGCGCCGGCCCCTCTGGCCTGGCAGCTGCAACCGCGCTGCGCAAGGCCGGTTTGACCGTCGCTGTGATCGAAGCGCGCGACCGCGTCGGCGGCCGCACGTGGACCGACACCATCGACGGAGCAGTTCTGGAAATCGGCGGCCAGTGGGTCTCCCCCGACCAGACCGCGCTGATCTCCTTGCTCGACGAACTCGGCCTGAAAACTTTCGAGCGCTACCGCGAGGGCGAGTCCGTCTACATCTCGTCGGCAGGTGAGCGGACGCAGTACACGGGCGATTCCTTCCCCACGAACGACACCACGAAGAAGGAGATGGACCGTCTCATCGACGAGATGGACGATCTCGCAGCGCAGATCGGCGCCGAGGAACCGTGGGCACATCCCCTCGCCCGCGATCTCGACACAGTCTCCTTCAAGCAGTGGCTGATCAATCAGTCCGACGACGCCGAGGCACGTGACAACATCGGTCTCTTCATCGCCGGTGGCATGCTCACCAAGCCCGCCCACTCGTTCTCTGCCCTGCAGGCCGTACTCATGGCCGCTTCCGCAGGCTCGTTCTCCCATCTCGTCGACGAGGACTTCATCCTCGACAAGCGAGTGATCGGCGGAATGCAGCAGGTATCGATCCGCATGGCAGAGGCCCTCGGCGACGACGTCTTCCTCAACGCACCCGTGCGTACGGTGCAGTGGAACGAATCCGGTGCAACGGTGTTGGCGGACGGCGATGTTCGCGTCGAGGCAAGCCGAGTGATCCTGGCCGTACCGCCCAACCTCTACTCCCGGATCTCGTACGATCCCCCGCTGCCGCGTCGTCAGCACCAGATGCACCAGCACCAGTCCCTCGGCCTCGTCATCAAGGTTCACGCGGTGTACGAGACGCCTTTCTGGCGCGAAGACGGCCTCTCCGGCACCGGCTTCGGCGCGTCCGAGGTAGTGCAGGAGGTGTACGACAACACCAACCACGAGGACGATCGCGGCACCCTGGTCGCTTTCGTCTCCGACGAGAAGGCCGACGCGATGTTCGAGCTTTCCGTCGAGGAGCGTAAGGCCACGATTCTGGCCTCACTTGCCCGCTATCTCGGCCCGAAGGCCGAAGAGCCGGTTGTGTACTACGAATCCGACTGGGGCTCGGAGGAATGGACCCGCGGTGCGTACGCAGCGAGCTTCGACCTCGGAGGCCTGCACCGCTACGGCGCGGATTCCCGCACGCCCGTCGGCCCGATTCACTTCTCGTGCTCCGACATTGCGGCCGAGGGGTACCAGCACGTCGACGGTGCCGTTCGGATGGGTCAGCGAACCGCAGCCGACATCATCGCTCGCAGCAAGGCCTGACGGCCGCTTTGCCAAGTCTCGATCATTGCCCGGCAGTCACGATTGCCGGGCAATGATCGAGAGCAGTAGTTCGGCCCGAACCCTGGCCACTTCCAGCCGACAGTCGATCAGGCTCTCCACCTTCGCCATTCGGCTCCGCAGTGTGTGCCGGTGAACGCCCATCGTGATGGCGGCCGCTTCCCAGTGTCCGTTGGCCTCGAGAAATGCCCGCAACGACGCCAGCAGTTCGGTGCCGTTGTCACGGTCGTAGTCCTCGATCGGTGTGATCATCGTTTCGGCCAGCGTGTTGAGCACTTCACGCGTCGAATCGAAAGACAGCAGCACACTTCCGGTCAGCGCCGCGAATTCCAAAGGTTCGCCACCGATTTCGGCCGCCGACGCACACAGCTGGGACTGTTCGACGGCGACCGCCAGCGCAGCGACCACCCGTCGCGCGCTCAAGCCGACACGAAGCGCGCGAAGATCCGACCTCGATACCCCGCCGAGCAGCTCTCGGGCGAACTCGACGTCGTCGGTTCCACGCAGCAGCACCGTGACGCGAGTGTCGTTGATCCGCGAGAACAACTGCCGCCCTGCCTTGTTC
Organism: Rhodococcus sp. MEB032; assembly: GCF_030208925.1. Taxonomy (NCBI): domain Bacteria; kingdom Bacillati; phylum Actinomycetota; class Actinomycetes; order Mycobacteriales; family Nocardiaceae; genus Rhodococcus; species Rhodococcus sp. MEB032. The sequence goes on along the minus strand of NZ_JARVSY010000006.1, from coordinate 127,553 downwards.
ATGAACTCGGCAATCTCGGCTCCGACGCGTCCCGCTACGTCGGACGTGTCGGCAAGAACTGTCAATCCTCGGATCATTCCCTCGCCGTCGGCGGCCTGCCTGATCTGTTGCCACGCCGGCGCCGGGTCGCGATCCTCGGTGAGCAGCAGCCCGAGGGCGTGCGAATTCAACTGATCTTGAGTAGCACGCAGGCGCGCAGGTTTCTCGAAGTCCAACGCCAACAACGAGTTCGCGTGACCGAGCAGTATCTGATCGACGTAGCTGAGTGCCGAAGCACTGATCACCGCCAGGTATCCGTACGGCGTTCGCCCGACGCTGATCTGCTGCACCGCGATCGACGCTCCAGACCTTGCGAGCGTCACGCTACTGGAGGCACCGCCCCCGAGAGTTGCTCGCAGTTCGTCGATCACGTCGTCCGTCGGCAGTTGAGGTGAGCTCTCGAGAACTCTTCCGGCGACGTCGAGAAGAAGCACCGTCGCCGAAGTCGCGATCGCCAGTTCACGCACGGTCGCAGCCGTTCCGCCGGAAATGACGGCACGCGTCATTCGCGGTTGCGCCCGCGACGCCCGGAGGACAGCTTCATATTCCTGCTCTGCCAACCGGCTCATTACGCGCTTGACGACGGCAGCAAAAGGCGTCGGCAGCGGCACCTCGATCAGCGGGAGTCCGATCTCGTCGGCGACGGCCACCAGATCGGCCGGGACCTCGGGGTACGAGAGCCCGGTTCCGAATCCCACCGCCGCCACACCTGCCGCGTCGAGCATTCGGAGATAGCGGCCGCGCTTTTGCTGAGTGGACGGCAATCGGATGCCGGTGGTGAGGATGAATTCGCCGCCGGTCAACCACCGGAAAGGGTCGAGCAACTCCGTGGCGTGCGCAAATGTGATTTCGCGACCGACGCCCTGGGCGCCGCCTTTGAGTTCCAGCGCGAGGTCCGGCTGCGCCAACATCCACCGCACAGCGATCGTCATGGGCTGGACTGTACAACTCGGCGCGTCGGCGATCAAAGATTTCACCTTTTTGGCAGCTGCCTTTACTTGTGAGTCAGCGCACACTTGCTCACACACGCCCCACAAAGTGCGAGTTCCGTGCTGATCACCTCGGCCGGAACTCGTTCGACCTCGAGAGGAACCGGTACCGATGTCGATCGTCGTACTCGAGAACTACATCAACGGTGAATTCGTCGCCTCAGCCGCGACGGAAACACTCGACCTGATCAACCCCGTGGACGAGAGTGTGGTCGGGCGTACGCCGGTCTCCACGAAGGAAGACGTCGACGCCGCCGTCGAAGCCGCACAGAGAGCATTCGAGACCTGGGGCAAGACGACGCCGAGCGTGCGGCAGGCTGCACTCCTCAAGCTCGCCGACGCCATCGAAGCGCACAGCGACGAAATCGTCGCAGCCGAAAGCGCCAACACCGGCCAGGCCCACCAGATGATCGCCGACGAAGAGGTCAAGGTCGGAGCCGATCAGATGCGGTTCTTCGCCGGAGCCGCACGACTTCTCGAGGGCAAGGCGGCCGGAGAGTACATGGAGGGTTTCACCTCCTACGTCCGTCGTGAGCCGATCGGCGTCGTCGGTCAGGTCACGCCCTGGAACTACCCGTTCATGATGGCGCTGTGGAAGATCGGGCCCGCCCTCGCGGCCGGCAACACGATCGTCCTCAAGCCCAGCGACACCACACCGGGCAGCACGCTGGTCCTGGCGAAGCTCTCGAAGGGCATCCTGCCGGACGGCGTGTTCAACGTCGTGCTCGGCAACGGCGGAACCGGAGCGACGTTGGTGGAGAACCCGGCCCTCGGTCTCGTCTCGATCACCGGTTCGGTGCGGGCGGGCATCGCTGTCGCCGTGTCCGCAGCACAGCAACTCAAGCGCGCGCACCTCGAACTGGGCGGCAAAGCGCCGGCGATCGTCTTCGGCGACGTCGACATCGAGAAGACCGCCACCGGCATCGCCGAGGCAGCGTTCTTCAACGGCGGCCAGGATTGCACCGCGGCCACTCGCGTGATCGTTCACGAGTCCATCCACGATCAGCTCGTCGAAGCCCTCGTCCGGAACGCCGAGAAGCTGCGCCCCGGAGCGCCTTCCGATCCTGATGCCTTCTACGGCCCGCTCAACAACATCAATCACTTCAACGCCGTGAGCGACAAGATCGCGAACCTGCCGGCGTCGGCCAAGATCGTTACCGGCGGAAAGCGTTCGGGCGAAACCGGATTCTTCTTCGAGCCGACCGTCATCACCGGCGTCGCGCAATCGGACGACATCGTGCAGGAAGAGACTTTCGGTCCTATCCTCACAGTCCAGAGCTTCTCCGACGAGAAGGAGGCGATCACGCTTGCCAACGACGTTCGGTTCGGCCTGGCCTCGAGCATCTGGACCAAGGATCACGGTGTCACGCAACGCGTCTCCGCTGCTCTCGACTTCGGTGCGGTGTGGATCAACTGCCACATCCCGCTCGTCGCCGAAATGCCGCACGGCGGCTTCAAGTATTCCGGTTACGGCAAGGATCTCTCGGCCTACGGAGTCGAGGACTACACCCGTCTCAAGCACGTCATGAGTTCGCACGACTGAGTCGCCGCCCTCCTGCTGTGCGCCTTTATCAACCCCCCGCGGTTAATAAAGGCGCACAGCAGATTCCTCCAATCCGGAAAAGAGCCACCATGCGCCTTATCGTCGGATACCTCGCCACACCCAGCGGTAAAGACGGGCTGGTCCTCGGGGCCCAGCTCGCGCGCAGTCTCGGCGCGCAACTCGACATCTGCATGGTCCTCCCACCGGATCGGACACTGCCGGCCAAGGTTCCCTCGGAAGCCGGCTACGACGACATCCTCGCCGCGCGTGCACACGACTGGCTCGCCGAGGCGAAAGCGTCGGTGCCCGAGGACATCCAGGTGGAAGTACACCTGAGCTTCCACGAGTCGTTCGCTCAGGGCCTGCTCGACGAAGTGGACCGACTGAATGCGCTCGCGATCGTGGTGGGAGCTTCCGGCGACGGTCTGCTCGGCCGTCACGCGATAGGTTCGGTCTCGACCGAACTGCTTCACTCCGCCCATGTCCCGGTAGCACTGGCGCCTCGCGGAACGCGGCACTCGGCGGCCACTGCTATACGAGAGGTCACCTGTGCACTCGGCACCCGTGTCGGCGCCGACATCGTCTTGAACACCGCCGTGCGCGCCAGCGAACTGATGCAGGTTCCGCTGCGACTGGTCTCACTGGTAGCGCTCGACCCCCAGAACGATCTGCGCGATCATCGCGACACCGCCGAGTCGGCCAGGGAGCGTGCACGAAATCACGCTCAGGACACACTCGACGTCGCAAGAGCCGCGCTCCCCGCGGAGTTCCCCATCGAGGTCATCATCGCCGACGGGTCCACCGTGGAATCGGCAGTGCGTCAACTGGACTGGCAGGACGGCGATCTCGTGATGGTCGGTTCAAGTCGCCTCGCCCAGCCCCGCAAACTTTTCCTGGGCTCGACCGCCGCCAAGATGCTGCGCGTACTGCCCGTACCCATGGTCGTAGTGCCCAAGCACGAATTCACCCAGCCGGAGGCACTGTCATGACCAGCACCGAACTGAGTTCCAAAGGCCTCGCCACCGGCAAGATCGGCATGATCTCCGGCGCGGTGCTCGGAATCTCCTCCGTGGCACCGGGTTACACCCTGACGGCCAGCATCGGATTGATCGTCGCTGCGGTCGGTCTCAAGATGCCCGCCATCTTCATCGCCGGCTTCATCCCGATGTTCCTCACCGCGTACGCGTACCGCGAACTGAACTCCGACACTCCTGACTGCGGAGCGTCATTCACGTGGTCCACCAAGGCATTCGGACCGTACGTCGGCTGGATGTGCGGCTGGGGCATGGTGATCGCCACCATCATCGTGCTCTCGAACCTCGCTGCGATTGCCGTCGACTTCTTCTATCTGTTCATCGCGCGGGTGGCCGACAATCCCTCCATCGCCGATCTGCCGGGCAATAAATTCGTCAACGTCGGCACCACACTGGTGTTCATCGCGTTGGCCACCTGGATTGCCAGTCGGGGAATCACTACCAGCGAGCGCGTACAGTTCGCGCTCGTCGGCTTCCAGATGGTGCTGCTGGTCGTCTTCGCCGTCGTTGCACTGGTTCACGTCGGCGCCGGCGACGCCCCGGCCGGATTGTCCTTCGACCTGAGTTGGTTCAACCCGTTCAGCGGACTCGCCATCGGTGCGTTTGTCATCGGACTCACCGGATCGATCTTCGCGTTCTGGGGCTGGGATACCTGTCTCACGCTGGGCGAGGAGTCGAAGAACCCCAAGAAGACCCCGGGCCGCGCCGGTTTGCTCTGTGTCGCAACCATTCTCCTGACCTACCTGCTGGTCGCCGTTGCCGCGATGATGTACGCCGGCGTCGGCGAGGAAGGCCTCGGTCTCGGCAATCCCGACAACTCCGAGAACGTCTTCGGCGCTCTGGCCGACCCGGTCCTGGGCAACTGGGGCGGAATGCTTCTGTTCCTCGCGGTCTTCGTCTCTTCAGTCGCCAGCCTGCAGACCACGTTCCTGCCCGCGGCACGAACCATGCTCGCCATGGGTGCATACGGAGCTTTCCCCAAGAAGCTCGCCGAGGTGTCGCCTCGGTTCCTGGTGCCGTCGTACGCGACCGTCGTGGCCGGCGCGGTAACCGCAGTGTTCTACAGCGTCGTCACGTTCCTGTCCGAAAGTGCTCTGCTCGATACGATCGCCGCACTCGGCATCATGATCTGCTGGTATTACGGCATCACCGCATTCGCGTGCGTGTGGTACTTCCGCAAGACGCTTTTAGAGAGCGTACGAAACTTCGTCTTTCGGCTCGCGTTCCCACTCATCGGTGGCCTCATGCTGCTTGCGGTGTTCGTCATTTCGGTCCAGGAGAGTATGAATCCGGACAATGCCAGCGGAGCATCCATCGGCGGAATCGGCCTGGTCTTCTTCCTCGGGTTCGGAATCCTCATCCTCGGCGCGGTCCTGATGATGGTCATGCGAGTGCGCAATCCCGAGTTCTTCGAGGGCAAGACCCTCAATCGCGACACGGAGGCTCTGCGCGACGAGAACGACCTCAGCGTGTCCTAGGAGTCACTAGCTTCGGGGGCCTGCGCGATCAGGCCCGCCATCAACACGCGCAAGCCGAATTCGAAGGCGGCGTCGGCACGTTCGGGATTTTTCCCGGATGTTGCCAACGCCGCCTTCATCGCGTCGTTGGCTTCGGGTCCCGACGCCCACTGGACGTCCGGCGCCGCCAGGTCCAGGGCCGAACCGAGAACAAAACTGTCGACGGTCGTGATCGCGTGCAGTGTTTCGGTCGGGTCGAAGCCACCATCGGCAAATGCCTGCGCCAATGCGTTGTAGAGGGTGAACGCCACACCGGCCTGCACCGTCTGGGCAGTGAAGAGCGGAATCAGACGAGGATGCGCGGCGTAGCTTCGCCGGTACTCGGCTGCCAGCGCCGCGACGGTCTCACTCCAGGTCCCCGAGGCCGACTCGACGTCGATTCCTGCCATCAGCTGAGCCCTCATCAGTTCGACGATCTCGGCTCGTCCGGAAACGTGGTTGTAGAGCGAGGACGGTCGAACCTTCAGACTTGCGGCGAGTCCCGGCATGGTGAAGTCGCCGGATTCGTCCACCGACTCGATCGCTGCCTCGGTGATGATCGCCGGTGAGAGCAGTCGTTGCGATGGCCGCGGCATATGTCCTCCTGTAGTGGTCCACACCGTCCGGGGCGCTGCAAAAAACAATTCCTCGAAAGTCCTTGATCAATCAGCGCTCACCCACCATACTTAACGAATCACATTCGTTTTACGTTGAACGTCGAATACCCGAGCACCGAGGAAACCCCATGCTGACGATCACCGCCCTCACCCCACCCGAGTCACCGGCCGCGACTTCGCCGTCCACGTCCACCCCTCTGCGTGTAGGTCTCGTCCAACATCGCTGGCACGAGGACCAAGACGACCTCCACGCTGAATTGAGCGAAGGCATTGCGTCCGCAGCGAAGCTGGGCGCTTCCGTGGTCTTTCTTCCGGAGCTGACGCTCAGCCGCTACCCCGCCTCCACCCCGGCCGGCGACAATCCCGGACGCGCGGCGGAAGACCTGCTCACCGGACCCACTTTCGCCTTCGCCACCAAGGCCGCCGCGGAGAACCAGGTTCTCGTTCACGCGTCGTTGTACGAGCGCAGCGACGCCGAGGACGGCCTGGGCTTCAACACCGCGATCCTGGTCTCGCCCGGGGGTGAACTTCTCGGTCGTACCCGCAAGCTCCACATTCCGGTGACGGCCGGGTACTACGAGGACACGTACTTTCGCGGCGGTCCGTCCGAGGACGCATACCCCGTTCACGAGGCACTCGGCGCCAAGTTCGGACTCCCGACATGCTGGGACGAGTGGTTTCCCGAGGTCGCACGTGCATACTCCCTCGCCGGTGCCCAGGTCCTGGTGTACCCGACGGCGATCGGCTCGGAACCCGATCACCCGAACTTCGACACCCAACCGCTGTGGCAGCAAGTGATCGTCGGAAACGGTATCGCCAACGGCACTTTCATGGTTGTCCCCAATCGCCACGGCAGTGAAGGTCTCATCACCTTCTACGGTTCGTCGTTCATCTCGGACCCGTACGGACGCATCCTCGTTCAGGCTCCGCGCGACGAATCAGCCGTCCTGGTCGCAGATCTCGATCTGCAGCACCGTGAAGACTGGCTTGCGCTGTTCCCGTTCCTGGCCACTCGCCGACCCGACACCTACTCGGCCCTGACCGCACCGGTGAACACTGCAGGAGCCAACCGATGACCTGGCGCATGCCCGCGGAAAGTGAACCGCACGAACGTACCTGGATGGCGTACCCGAGCGCCGGATACTCTCTCGGGGACACCGCGGAAGAACAGCACGAAGCGCGCTCGACGTGGGCGGCCGTCGCCCACGCCGTCGCCGAATTCGAGCCGGTCACCGTCGTCGTCGATCCCGCCGAAGTCGAAGAAGCACGAAAGTACCTGTCCGAGAAGGTCGACATCGTCGAGGCACCTCTCAACGACGCATGGATGCGCGACATCGGGCCGACGTTCGTCCTGTCCGACGAAGGCCGTCTCGGCGGAGTCGACTGGGTGTTCAACGGCTGGGGTGCACAGGATTGGGCGCAGTGGGACAAGGACTCGAAGATCGGCGCATTTGTCGTCGAACAATCCGGTGCCCAGTTGATCGACTCACCAATCGTCAACGAGGGCGGCGGTATTGCGGTCGACGGTCTCGGCACCGTCTTGGTCACCGAAACCGTCCAACTCGATCCGGGACGAAACCCCGACCTGACGAAGGCCGACATCGAGGCCGAACTCGCCCGCACCATCGGCGCCAAGCACGTGATCTGGCTTCCCCGCGGATTGACTCGCGATCAGGAGACCTACGGAACGCGCGGACACGTCGACATCGTCGCTGCCATCTCTTCCCCCGGAGTTGTACTCGTCCATGACCAACGCAATCCGGTGCACCCCGACTACGCCGTCAGCAAGACGATCATCGAGTTGTTCGAAAGCTCGACGGACGTCGGCGGTCGGCCGTGGAAGGTCATTCGGGTACCTGCGCCCGAGATCCTGCGCGACGACGAGGGATTCGTCGACTACAGCTACATCAACCATCTCGTGGTCAATCGCGGAGTGATCGCCTGCAGCTTCGACGATCCGGCCGACGCCGAAGCGGCCCGGATCCTTGCGGCCGCCTACCCCGGGCGCACCGTCGTCACCGTCGACGCCAGACCGCTGTTCGAACGTGGCGGCGGCATCCACTGCATCACCCAGCACCAGCCCGCTGAACAAGACTGACGGCCGGAATCAGCGGCGACCTCGCATGTAGTCACTCACGACCGCGGCGCCGAGGCCGTCCAGGTCCGGCGCGATGACGCGTCCACCCACACGGTGCGCCATCCGGTCGACCACCCTGGCCAGACCTGGATCCTCACCGAGGCGGAAGAACGTGACCTTGGCGCCAAGCCTGGCCACCGCGTCGAGTGCTCGAACCGTCAAACCGAGGGTTCGCGCACTCGGCGGGTAGTCGAACCTGGCTTCTCCGTCCGCTTCGAGATGAGCCGTCGGCTCACCGTCGGTGACGATCAGTACCACCGGCTGTGCGTTGGAGTGGCGTCGAAGATGCCTGGCCGCCAACAACAGTGCGTGGTGCAGGTTGGTTCCCTGGTCCCACGCGCCGTCCAAACCAGCGAGCTCCGACGGGCTCAGCACGTGCGCGTGGCGTCCGAAGGCGATCAACTGCAGCTCGTCGCTGCGAAACCGCGTGCTCACCAGATGATTGAGTGCCAGAGCGGTGCGCTTCATCGGCACCCAGCGATCTTCCATCACCATCGAGAACGACGTGTCCACCAGGAGAGCAACCGCAGCCTGACTGCGCTGTTCGGTTTCGGCCACCTCGACATCGACGACGCTCAGCCGCACCGGCATTCGGCCCGGGTCACGCAGGACGGCGTTGGTGATGGTTCTCGTGACGTCCCACGGTTCCGTGTCCCCGAATTCCCATTCGCGGGACGCTCCGGTCGGTTCACCCATCGCACCGGCCCGACGCGTATCGCGTTGACCGGTTCGTGACGACAGTTGCCCGGCGACATCGCGCAGAGCAGTCTGTCCGAGCTGTCGCATGGCTTTGGGCGACAAGCGCCATTGACCATCCGGTGCACGATCGAAGAAACCCTGTTCCTGCAAAGCCTTTTCGAGATCGGCCAGGGTGCGAGCATCAGCGGCGGCTTCGTCGCCGAGTTGCCGCGCGAGTAGCTCGGGGTCGATGTCGTCGAGCGCCGCGCCCGCGTATTGCTGCGACAGTTGATCCGCCAAGGATTCCAGCTCGGCGATGTCCTGCAGGGCACCGGTCCCCTCACCCAACCCCATTCCGTTGTCGCCGCGGAACTGTTGCGAACCTTCCCAGTCCTCACCCGGCCGAGCCGCCTGAAGGAACTGGTCGAGTTGACTCAGCTCACTCATCAGGCTCGGATCACCGAACGCCTGCTGCGCCAACGCATCCAACTCGTCACGCTGCTCCTGCGAGAGCGAGTTCCGCAATCGTTGTGCAGCCGCCGCGCGCTGCGCCAAAGAATCCAGAAGTTCCTCGACGTTGCGCGGGTTGTCCGGGAAATACTGCCCGTGCTTGTCCATGAACTCCGCGAACTGCTCCGCAGTGTCGACGCCGCGAGAGTGCGCGTCGAGCAGTTGATTCAGATCAGCCAGCATCTGGCGTATCTGCTCACGATCCTCGTCGGTGGCGCCCTCGAGTGCCTGCTTCATTCCCGAGAAGCGTTGATCGAGAACCTCACGTCCGAGCAGATCACGAATCTTCTCGTAATCCGCGCGAGCCTGTTCGCTGCGCCAGTTGTAGTCGGCCAGATCTTGCACGGCCTGAGCTGTCGACGGCGGTAACTCCTCGATCCGCATTTCGTTGAATCGTGCGTCGTCGTCGAGAGCACGTGCCAGTTCTTTGCGCTCTTCGAGCACCGCCTTGTCGAGAAGCTTGCGAACCTCGTCGAGAGTTCCGTCGAGATTGTTGCGGCGCAGCAACTCGCGTCGACGCCGGTTCGCCTGGGCGGCAAGGTCGTCGAGCCCGCGCATGTCCCGGTTGCCTCGGCGCAGGAGCTCTCGGAGGGCATGGCGCGGCGACGTGCCCGACAACACGTCGTCGCCGATTGCTGCCAGGGCCTCGCGCAGATCCACGGGAGGCGCGAGCGGATCGGGACCACCGTCGTAAGGCCCGTACCGCGGATTGTGGATCATCACTGCCCCTTACGAATACACCGAGCGGCCGCCCGGGCCTTGATCTTTGGAGATCCGGCGCGCGAGGTAAAGCCCTTCGAGGGCAAGTTCGGCACCGGCGGCACGCTCGCCGTCGGATTGCGCGCCGAGGCGTTCGGCTACTTCGTCCAGGACCTCGAGGTCCGGAAGCTCGTCGAGAAATGCCTTGGCCGTGACAGATTCACCGGTGACGATCGTGTTGCCCATCTCCACCGCAGCAACCAGCATCCCCAGGTCGATCCCGCCGAGACGCACCCGAACCGTATCGGCCGTCGCGCGACGCAGCAGGTGCTCGAGCACCTCCAGTTCCCGTCCCTCTTCACCGGATTCGAACTCGACCTTGCCGCGAAGAACCTCGACCACGGACTCGAGATCGACGGGCCGTGCAACAGGATCGGCTTCGCCGAGCACCGCTGCCCGTCGTACCGCGGCGGCACTGACGGTTTCCGCGCCGGCGACGGCAAAGCGTGCCGACACACCCGATCGCTGGTCCACCGAGGTGGATTCGCGGAGCAGGCGAGTGAATCTGGCAAGAATTTCGAGAAGGTAGTCGGGCACCTCCGCGGCCAGGTGCGCCTCCTGCTCGATCACCGCGATCTCGCCCGCCAGCTCGACGGGGTAGTGAGTGCGGATCTCGGCGCCGAAGCGGTCCTTGAGTGGTGTGATGATGCGCCCGCGGTTGGTGTAGTCCTCGGGGTTGGCGCTCGCGACCAGAAGAACGTCCAACGGAAGCCGAAGCGTGTACCCGCGGACCTGGATGTCCCGCTCTTCCATCACGTTGAGCAAAGAGACCTGGATGCGTTCGGCGAGGTCGGGGAGCTCGTTGATGGCCACGATTCCGCGATGCGCGCGAGGCACGAGGCCGAAGTGAATGGTCTCCGGATCGCCGAGGCTCCGGCCTTCGGCAACCTTGACCGGATCGACGTCGCCGATCAGGTCGGCGACCGAGGTATCCGGCGTCGCCAACTTCTCGGAGTACCGCTCGCTGCGGTGGCGCCAGGCGATCGGGAGGTCGTCGCCCAGTTCCTTGGCTCGACGTATCGAAGCCGGGGTGATCGGCTCGTACGGGTGCTCCCCCAGTTCCGAGCCTTCGATGACGGGCGTCCACTCGTCGAGCAGGAGCCCGAGAGTGCGAAGCAGCCTCGTCTTTCCCTGACCTCGTTCGCCGAGCAGAACCACGTCGTGGCCGGCGATCAGCGCCCGCTCGAGTTGCGGGGCGACCGTGTCCTCGAACCCGACTATCCCGGGCCAGGGGTCACGGCCGTCCCGCAACGCGGCGAGAAGATTCTCTCGTAGTTCTTCCTTGACACTTCGCTGTACGTGTCCGGAGGCGCGTAGCTCTCCGAGGGTTTTTGCGACAGTCACCACTCCACGCTACGAGTGTTTGCGGGGTTTCGCCTCTCGCCGAGGAAGTTCGGTCGCTCAGCCCTCGATGTTCTCGGGATTCATCCAGATGATTTCCCAGATGTGGCCGTCGGGATCCTGGAAGCTGCGGCTGTACATGAAGCCGTGATCCTGCGTCGCGTTACCTTCGGAACCGCCGGTCTCGAGCGCCTTGTCGACGAGGGCGTCGACGGCCTCACGGGTCTCGGCCGAGAGACCGAGCAGCGCTTCCGTCGACGTCGAGGTGTCGGCGATGCCCTTGGTGGTGAAGGTCTTGAAGAAGGGCTCGGCCAACAGCATCACGACGATGGTGTCACTGATGACCATCGACGACGCGTTCTCGTCGGAGAACTGCGTGTTCTTGGAGTATCCGAGGCCCTCGTAGAAGGTGGTGGCCTTGCCGAGGTCCTTGACGGGCAGGTTGAGGAAGAACATCGGCTGCGGGTTTGTCGCCGTGAAAGGTCCTTTCCGAGACTTTGCTGTGCGCCTTTATTAACCGCCGGCGGTTAATAAAGGCGCACAGTAGACCTAAACTCCACCCATGGATACCTGGGTGTTGCCAGCCATGCTCGGCCTCGGACTCGCCGCAGCGTCCGGAATGCGAACCTTCCTGCCGCTGCTGATGCTCAGCGCTGCCGTCCACTTCGAACTGTTCGGGATCACCGTCGGCGAGTCGATGCGGTGGATCGGATCGACCGGCGCGCTGGTCGCATTGGCAATCGCCGCGGTGGTCGAACTGGGTGCCGACCTCATTCCGTTCGTGGACAACGCACTATCGGTGATCGGGAACGTCACCGGACCGATTGCCGGAGTGATCGCCGCCTGGGCGGCATTCAGTCATCTCGACCCTGCGATGGCCGCGTTGGCGGGCATCATCGTCGGAGCGCCGACGGCGTTGACGTTCAGCGCCGCGCAGACCGGCACTCGCGCGGTCAGTACGGCCACTACCGGTGGGCTGGCAAATCCCGTCGTTTCCGTCATCGAGGATGTGCTGACTTTCGTCACTTCCTTGATCGCGATGATCTTGCCGCTCCTGATCATTCCCCTGCTCGCCGCGCTCTTGTGGTTCAGCTGGCGTGGCTGGCGTCGTGTCCGGAGTCTGCGCACCGCCTGACCGCACCGACCTGGTAGACAAGTCGTCATGTCCGACACCGAGATCTCGTTCCAATCCGGCGACGTCACCCTGTACGGGAGTCTTCGCCTGGCAGCCTCACCCGACTCCCCGGCGCCGGCCGCGCTGATTCTGGCCGGCAGCGGCCCCACCGATCGCAACGGCGACAGCGCCCTCCTCGAAGGCGACATCGGAACTCTGCGGTTCATCGCGGATCTTCTTGAAAAACAAGGGATTTCAAGCCTGCGTTACGACAAGCTCGGCAGTGGCGAAACCGCCCTCGGTGACTACGACATCGAGGACATCGCCGATCTCGGCTTCAACACTTTTGTCGACGCCGCCTCCGACGGACTGGACTACCTCGCCGGGCAACCCGGTGTCGATCCCGAGCGCTTGTTCGTGGTCGGACACAGCGACGGCGCCGTAGTCGCACTGGCTCTCGCCACCGCGAAGGAGGGCGCCAGAGTCAGTGCCCTCGCACTGCTCGAGCCACTGAGCGTCAGACTTCTCGATCTACTCACGACGCAGATTCACCGCCAGCTCGATGCGGTCGTCGGCGCCGGTCAGTTGCCGGTCGAACTGGCTGACGAACTGCGCGTCGCGCTCGCCGATGCCGTCGAGTCGCTGCGATCCGAGGGCACTGTTCCGGATGACCTGCCCGAGCCGCTGCAGAATGCGGGACTCGTACACGCCAATGCCAAGGCACTCGCCGAGGAAGACGCATTGGACCCGGTTGCTCTCGTGGCGGCGCTACCGGCGGGCATGCCCGTTCTCACGAGCTGCTCGGACAAGGACATCCAAGTCATTCCCGCCGATGTCGCGGCACTCGACGCCGCGCTCTCACATACAGCGCTGACTTCCGTGCGGATGCGCAACGCCAACTTCGTACTCAAGGACATCGGCGACGAACAGTCCACCGGTGCCGACTACGTCGCGCCGCTTCCGTACTCGGCAGAGTTCTCGGAGCCCTTCACAGCGTGGGTCCGTTCGTTCTCCTGATCACGTACAGACCGAACGTCCTCTTTTTCAGGTAGAAAGTTCCCTCCGCGAACCATCGCGGAGGGAATTCTGCTTTCTACGCCTGACCTGCAATGAAGACTCTTTCAATCCAGCGAACCTGGGAACAGAAGTCACCCGGAGTTTACGTTCGCGGCGCTTTTTATTGGTGCGAACCCTCGATCCGTGCTGTACGGTCATCCATTAACCAGCAACGCCACACAGAAAGGAACGGACATCATGTCGCTACACCCGCACGTCGTATCCGTACCTTCGTGGCGCAGCTGCACCGCAGACAAGCACATTTTTTCGGCCGCAATGTCGGCCAAGCACATGGGCAACAAGCGCGGTGTACCCCGAGAATGATCCCCAGTTTCACCGGATTCGTTCTCGGGCACCCAGGGCAAACGCCTCGGGTGCCTTTTCTTTTACCTTTCACACGCAGGAGCACCACATGAAACTTCGAGTCAACCAACTGTCCATCGCGCCGCCGTATGTCGATCTGCCCGGTGACCTCACCGGATACGCCGTCACCCTGGATCTTTCGCACTCCGATGCGGCCCACGAAGCCACCCTCGGCGCACTGATCAGCGAGATCCGCAGTCGCGGAGCCTCACGCGTCGTCATCACCGGCTCACCCCGCGAACTCCAGGGCACCCACAGCAGCGCCGCCTGAAAGACCCGGGCGGCCTGAATGCAGAACGGGCCCCGAACTCCCGTTGAGGAGTCGAGGCCCGCTACCGACGCAGGAGTCAGTGCGCGAAGTGGCGCGCACCGGTCAGATAGAGAGTGACACCGGCTTCCTTGGCTGCGGCAATCACTTCGTTGTCGCGAACCGAACCACCCGGCTGCACAACAGCCTTGACGCCGGCATTGAGCAGCACCTGCAGACCGTCAGGGAACGGGAAGAACGCGTCCGAAGCTGCAACCGAACCTACGACGCGGTCACCGGCTCGCTGAACAGCCAGATGCGCTGCGTCGACGCGGTTGACCTGGCCCATGCCGACGCCGACAGAGGCACCGCCGGAGGCCAGCAGGATCGCGTTGGACTTCACCGAACGGCTGGCGCGCCAAGCAAATTCGAGGTCAGCGAGAGTCTCGGCATCTGCAGCCTCACCGTTGGCGAGGGTCCAGTTGGCCGGGTTGTCGCCGTCGGCGTCCAGAACGTCGCGCTGCTGGAGCAAGGTACCGCCAGAGATCGGACGCAGTTCGATTCCGGTAGCGGTCGGAGCGGCTGCCTTCAGAACACGAATGTTCTTCTTACGCTGCAGAACCTCGACAGCTCCGTCTTCGTACGAGGGCGCGATGACGACCTCGGTGAAGATGTCGGCGATCTGCTCGGCCAGTTCGACGGTGACCTCACGGTTGGCAGCGATCACACCACCGAAAGCACTGACCGGATCGCATGCATGCGCCTTGCGGTGGGCGTCGGCGATGTCGGTGCCAATGGCGATGCCACACGGGTTGGCGTGCTTGATGATTGCGACGGCCGGATCAGTGAAGTCGTACGCTGCGCGCCACGCTGCGTCGGAGTCCGTGTAGTTGTTGTACGACATCTCCTTGCCGTGCAACTGCTCCGCCTGAGCCAAACCTGCAGGCGCAGCCGGGTTCTCGTACAGCGCGGCGTCCTGGTGCGGGTTCTCGCCGTAGCGAAGAACAGCGCTGCGGTTCCAGGTAGCACCGACCCAGGCCGGAAACAGCGAACCGTCTTCGTCAGCGGCGATCGTGCTCGTCATCCAGCTCGCAACAGCGACGTCGTACGACGCAGTGTGCTGGAACGCCTGCGCCGCAAGCACAGTGCGCTCACGCAAGGTGAATCCGCCACCGGCAACGGCAGTCAGGACGTCGGCGTAACGAGCCGGATCGACCACGACGGCAACCGACGGATGGTTCTTGGCTGCAGCACGCACCATCGACGGGCCGCCGATGTCGATCTGCTCGACACACTCGTCCGGGCTAGCGCCCGAGGCAACCGTCTCGGTGAAGGGGTACAGGTTCACGACCACCAATTCGAAGGTCGCGATGCCGAGTTCCTCGAGCTGAGCGAGGTGATCCGGCTTGCGGGTATCGGCGAGAACGCCGGCGTGGACGCGCGGATGCAGCGTCTTCACACGGCCTTCGAGGCATTCCGGGAATCCGGTCAGAGCCTCGACCGGCGTCACGGGGATTCCGGCGTCGGCGATCTTCGACGCGGTCGAACCGGTCGAGACCAACTCGACACCGGCCTCGTGCAGGCCCGTGGCCAGCTCGATCAGACCACTCTTGTCGTAGACGCTGACAAGTGCACGGCGCACAGCCTTGCGTTCACTCACTGGGGATCACGGCCTTTCGTCCATCGGAAACCACTCCGCGCGTAGCAACAGCGGCGATGACGTCCGCCAACAACCGTCGCTCCACAATTTTGATGCGTTCATGCAACGAAGACTCGGTGTCGTCGTCGTGCACCGGCACAGCTTCCTGCGCCAAGATCGGCCCGGTATCAACTCCGCCGTCGACGAGATGCACCGTGGAACCGGTGACCTTCACGCCGTACGCCAGAGCGTCGGGAACCGCGTGCGCGCCGGGAAAGGCAGGCAGCAACGCGGGATGAGTGTTGATGATTCGGCCGCCAAAACGCTCGAGAAAGCTGGGGCCGAGGATTTTCATGAAGCCAGCGCTGACCACGAGATCGGGTTCGTACTCGGCCACTGCTGCTGTCAGCGCCTCGTCCCAGGCGGCACGATTTTCGTAGGTCTTGATCGAGACCTTGAAGGACGGGATCTTCGAATCCACAGCGTGCTCGGCGGCGAGGCAGTCACGATCTACACCGACGGCAACGATCTCGGCGGGGTATCCCTCGGCATGCGAAGCGTCGATCAGCGAAGTCAGCAGGGTTCCCGCGCCGGAAGCGAGTACGACTACCCGCGCGACAGAGTCGCGAAATTGGACCCTGTCGGGCATTGTCGGCTGCGGATTGTCGGCCGAGGCAGTCAGCGCACTACTCCTGAGAACTGGAAGATGATGCGGCCGGAGTATCGGCCGCATGACAGCCTAGTCGCTGGACTCCTGCGGCTTCGAGGGCAGGTCGGTCTCCGGCTCCGCCCCGGCTGTGGGGTCCGCCTCGGGTGCCGCGACAACCTCCGCGTCGACTACTTCGATCTCGACGGTTTCCTCTGTCACTACCTGCACGGGTTCGCCTAATTCTTCGACAATTTCGGCTTCGACGACCTTGGTCACTACCACCGCAGATTCCTGGGCGAGCACTTCGTCGGCGTTTTCGTCGTCCTCGCCATCCGTTGTGGCCGCGGCCGTGATCGCAAGTTCGGGCTCGGATGCTCGAGCCGGTTCAGCCGTCGGCGGCGCAACCTCGTCCTTCATGTGTCCGCGGTGTGAGAACCACATCGCGAACAGCGCCGAGACGGTTCCGAACAATCCCAGCCACGCAAAAGTCAGAAGACCGAAGCCCCACCACAGGACCTCGACGGTGCCGAACTGCCCGAGGTCTCCCCCCGCAGCAAGGGCAAGCAGAGCCATGACGACGCCGGCACCGGCAGCTGCCGTCAGCACTGCGAGCACACTGTCCTGCCCGGCGATGCGTCGAGCGCAATCACGGCCGAGCATCACACCCACCGCAGCCGGAACGACCAACAGCACCGGCCAGATTCCGCCGGCGACGCCTTCCGGAACCGCTCCGAGAAGGGGCAAGGGTGGCAGATCTCCACCGATGTTGCCGAACACGCTGATGGAGACGTTGCCGAAATCGGCCGTCGATCCCGTCATCACCGCGGCTGCACCGACCACGAGGTTCGGCAGGTAGAGCAGCGACAACACCGTCAATCCCAGTACGCCGACAAACCCGTTGCCGCGTGCGAGTAGGTCACCGACCGTCGACCACGACACGAGTAGCGACACCACAACGGCCACGGCGCCCGCAGCCAGCAGCGCTGCCGACGCAGCCGCGGCCGGACGAACAGCGGCAGATGCCCACGGCGGAATCTCGGCGACGACGCGATCCCAGTGCGCAGCAGTAACACCGACGGACGCGGCGATCAGGTGAATCCCGGCGACCCAGCCGAAAGCGGCCAACGTGTTGGGGCTCGACAGCGGAATTGCCGCGGAGGCGTCGGCGACAACGGCGAGAGCGATTGCCGTGATAGTCAACGGTCCGGCTACCGCCGCCCCCACCAGGCGGAGGGTGTCGTCACGGGAGTCGGTGTGCACCGCAGTCGACGCGCATCGGCGTGCGACCACCCACATCATGACCGCCGTTGGAAGCAGTGGCAGTACACCGAGTTGGACGCCGCTGATAGTCGCCGGCACCTGGTGGATGACCAACCATGTAGTGGCAATGGCGCCGAAGGTTCCGGTCAGATCGCTGCTCGCCGATACCAAAGTGACCACGACGACAGCCGCGATCAGCAGCATCGTCAGGCCCGACGGTCGGAAGGCGACGGTCAGCAGCTTGCGCGCCAGGTCCGGGTTCGGTCCCGGGCGACCGCCGCCGACGCGGCCGCTGCCAGTACGACCACGTCCGGGTCGTGAGGACGTGGGACGGGACCGGGTGCCATCAATCAAAGAACTCATCCCCTCGAGGGTTTCACTCGACAGTGCGCCGCGCACTCAGGCGCGCCGTCGGGCTCACGGAATGTGGCCTCCACCCGCAGCGGGTCGGAGGCCACATTCATGTTCGTGAAACGAAGAAGTACTACTGCTGACGCTCGTCGGGGTTCTGCGAGCCGAAGACCTTGGTCTCGGCCGCGGAATCGCTGCTGCCCTGGTCAGGTTCCGCAGACGGCGTCGGCGCTTCGAAGGTAGGCGGCTCGAAGCCCGTCGGCTGCTCGGTCGAGCCAGTCTGCTGCTGGTTGTACGGCTGGCCGTAACCGCGTGGAGCGGTGAACTGATCCGACGAGTAACTCGGGTTCGGCTGACTCGCGGGCTGAGAGGTCAGCGGATAGTAAGACGACGTCGTCGCGGCCGACGAGTCGGTCTGTCCGGGATTTTGCACCGGGTTCTGCCCGTAGGGAGACGCAGTCTGGCCGTAAGGCGGCTGCGAAGCGGTCGGGTCGACGGGGGCGGCGTGCGCTCCCCCGTATCCCTGCTGCTGCGCCTGCCCGTACTGCGGATTCTGCTGGTACTGGCCCGGCTGCTGAGCCTGCTGAGGCTGGCCGTACTGAGCCTGTCCGTATCCCTGTGGCTGACCTGGCGCCTGCCCCGGCGCCTGGCCCTGGGGCTGGCCATAGCCCTGCGGCTGACCGTACTGCTGAGCTACCGGACGCGGCGCGGGAGCCTTCAGGATTCCGATCTCGAACAACAACGCGGCGACTGCGACGACGGTCTGCACGAACGAGAGGATCAGCACGATGATCAGGCCCCAACCGAGGCTGATGTCGACGTAGTCGCTGGTACCGACGGAGAAAGCGGCGAACACTAAAGCGAAGAAACCCGTGAGGGTGAGCGCTGCGGCAATGCCCGCATACGACTGCTTCGGGAGGAGCGATACGCCCGCAACCACACCGCCGGCGAAAACGAATCCGAGGCCGTAGATGCTCGATTCGAAGAAACTCGAACTGGTATCCAGGCCGCTACCGATGCCGCTGCTGCTTCCACTGATCGATGTGAAGGGCGCAAAACCGAGCAGGAAATTGATCAGGCCGAGTGCCGCGACGGCGATGAGCAGGATGAATCCGAGATTCTTGGTTCCACCGCCCGCTGCCGGCTGATTCGGTGGCCCGAAGCTGGGCCCTTGCGGCGTGAACGTCATGACTTCTCCTCGTAGACGGTCTTCGATGGTTACCAGCGTATGTGTCTCGACTTCGCACGCTAACACCGACAGGAGACAATGGGCAGATGCCCTTCACCCTCGCGCCCGGCGCCGACCACGTCGTCGAATCAGAGGTGAAGCACTCACGATTCATCGCCGCGCTTCACCGCGTAGACGACGCCGAAGCCGCCACGGAGTTCGTCGCGGAGCAGAATTCGCTGTATCCCGATGCGCGCCATCATTGTTCGGCTTTCGTGATCGGATACGAGGCGAACTCACGCGTCGAACGTGCACACGACGACGGTGAACCGGGCGGCACTGCCGGGGTGCCGATGCTTCAGGTTCTCAAGTCTCGAGATCTGGTCGATGTGATTGTTGTCGTCACGCGCTATTTCGGCGGAATCAAGCTCGGCGCCGGTGGATTGGTCCGCGCGTATTCGGGAGCGGTCTCGGTGGCTCTCGATTCGGCCGAGCTTGTGGCCAGGGAGAGAAAGGTCCTGCGCACTTTGGCGATCCGGCACTCAGAGGCCGGTCGGGTGGAAGCGGAGCTGAGAGCGCGGGGCGTCTCGGTGCTCGGAACTACGTATGGATCGAAGGCGGTGATGACGCTCGCCGCCGGTGACGCCGACGATCTCGACTCGATCGTCGCATCCATCACATCCGGTGCGGGGCAGTTGGAACCTGCCGGGTCGATGTGGGTCGATACCACTGTGCGTGGTTAAGGAGTCCGGAGACTCCCTAACCACGCACGGGGGCGAAGCCCCTTACAGGGACTGAAGAATCTCGCGAGCGAGAGCAGCGGTGGCGGACGGCGTCTTGCCGACCTTCACGCCTGCAGCTTCGAGAGCTTCCTGCTTGGCCTGAGCCGTTCCCGAGGAACCGGAGACGATGGCGCCGGCGTGGCCCATGGTCTTGCCTTCGGGAGCGGTGAAGCCTGCCACGTAGCCGACGACCGGCTTGGTGACGTTGGCCTTGATGTAATCGGCTGCACGCTCTTCCGCGTCGCCACCGATTTCACCGATCATCACGATGACCTTGGTCTCGGGATCCTTCTCGAACGCCTCGATGGCGTCGATGTGGGTGGTTCCGATGACCGGGTCGCCGCCGATGCCGATGGCGGTGGAGAAGCCGAAGTCACGGAGTTCGTACATCATCTGGTAGGTCAGGGTGCCCGACTTGGAGACCAGGCCGATGGGGCCGGTGCCTGCAATGTTGGCGGGCGTGATGCCGACGAGGGCCTCACCCGGGGTGATGATGCCGGGGCAGTTCGGTCCGATGATGCGCGTCTTCTTGCCCTTGGACTCGTTGTACGCCCAAGCGTAAGCGGAGTCCTGAACCGGGATGCCCTCGGTGATGACCACGAGGAGCGGGATCTCCGCGTCGATGGCCTCGACGATGGCGTCCTTCGAGAAGGCCGGGGGAACGAATGCGATGGAGACGTCTGCGCCGGTCTCCTTGATTGCCTCTTCGACCGTCGCGAAGACGGGGAGCTCGACAGGGGAACCGTCAGCTGCAACGTGCGAGACCGTGGTGCCGGCCTTGCGAGCGTTGACGCCGCCGACGACCTGGGTGCCGGCCTTGAGCATCAGAGCGGTGTGCTTGGTGCCCTCGCCGCCGGTGATGCCCTGGACGATGACCTTTGAATCCTTGGTGAGGAAGATTGCCATTGTTCTGTGAGTCCCTTACTTCGCTGCGTGAGCGAGTTCGGCGGCCTTGTCGGCGGCCTCGTCCATGGTTGCGACGACCGTGACCAGCGGGTGGTTGGCCTCGGCGAGGATGCGACGACCCTCTTCGACGTTGTTTCCGTCCAGGCGAACGACGAGCGGCTTGTTGGCCTCGTCACCCAGGGTCTTCAGTGCGCCGACGATGCCGTTGGCAACTGCGTCACACGCGGTGATGCCGCCGAAGACGTTGACGAACACGCTCTTGACCTGTGCATCGTTGAGGATGACATCCAGGCCGGCAGCCATGACTGCAGCGGAAGCTCCGCCGCCGATGTCGAGGAAGTTGGCGGGCTTGACGCCACCGTGGTTCTCGCCGGCGTATGCGACGACGTCCAGCGTGGACATGACCAGGCCTGCGCCGTTGCCGATGATTCCGACCTCACCGTCGAGCTTGACGTAGTTGAGGTCGTTTTCCTTGGCCTTGAGCTCGAGGGGATCGGTAGCGTCGCGATCCTCGAATGCCTCGTGGCCGGGCTGACGGAACGCTGCGTTCTCGTCGAGGGTGACCTTGCCGTCGAGGGCGAGGATCTGATCGTCAGGAGTACGAACGAGGGGGTTGACCTCGACGAGGAGTGCGTCTTCGCCGATGAAGACCTCCCACAGCTTCTGGATCGTCACGGCCGCTGCGTCGAGCACCTCTGCGGGCAGCTTTCCTGCCTCGGCGATGCTGCGCGCGAACGCGAGGTCGACGCCCTTGACTGCGTCGACGGGGATCTTGGCGAGAGCGTCGGGGTTCTCCTCGGCGGTGACCTCGATCTCGACGCCACCCTCTACCGAGCACATGGCCAGGTAGGTGCGGTTGGTGCGGTCGAGCAGGAAGGAGATGTAGTACTCCTCGGCAATGTCACTTGCCTCTGCGACCAGCAGCTTCTTGACGACATGGCCCTTGATGTCCAGGCCCAGGATTGCCTCGGCGTTTGCCACTGCGGCATCCACGTCGGGCGAGTACTTGACGCCACCGGCCTTGCCGCGGCCGCCTACCTTGACCTGTGCCTTCACCATCACGGGCTTACCGATTTCTTCGGCAATCTCGCGTGCGCCGGCGACTGTGTCTGTAACACGTCCAGCCGAAGTCGGCACTCCGTGCTTGGCGAAGAGTTCCTTCGCCTGGTATTCGAAGAGATCCATCTGCTCACCGTCTCGTCTGCGTTGTCACCCGCTCGAGGGGTAGGAGCGGGTCTGTTCTGGACTTTAACCAGTTGCCGCGTTCGGTTTGCGCCCGCATTGATGCTATGTGGCCCAAGTCACGCGCAATTGCCCGATGAGGCACGCCTCACCGATTCGGCAAGGTGGCCACACCGAATTTGTCAAGCATCAGTCTCACTGATTCTTGCGCTCGAGAACGCTGCAACGAGAAGCAACACTATGCCCGTGGCCGCTGTGATCGCACCCACCCCCACGGTTGCGTCCGATATGCGCGATGACGTGAGTGGCCACTCACCGACGTACACCAGAGCTGCCACGGCAGATCCGATCAGCAATGCCGCGCCCCGCGACGGCCGCGCGGACGCTGCGATCACAGCGGCGATCACGACGGTGACGCCGACGAGCAGTTGACCCCAGACGTCAATTCCCCACGGCCACTCCAGAACTGAGGCCGCCGTATAGGCGTCGCCCTGATAGAGGGGAAGCGCGGTTCCGATCAGGACAGCGACGGCGCCGATCCCACCGACGAGAAGCACCAGCCCTCGCGAACCGCCACCTACCGACGTGTCGACATCCTCACGCTCGGCGCTTCCCGCCAGCCAGACGAGCAGTCCCGTCGCCGCAGCGAGGAAAGCCGCGCCGCAGAGCACGAAGGCACCGGCTCCCAACCCGACGCCCGGTACGTCCGTGGCGATGACAGCCGACTGCATGACAGCGGCGACTCCCATCACGACCGTGGTCCACAACACGCCGACGGCCGGCCGCACCACCGCGGCGCGGCCCGGGGCGAACAGGCCCAGACCGGCGACCAGCAGTACAGCAGCCGCAAGCAGGACAACTCGAGACGAAAGCATGGACGGTTCGGGGATGTTCTCCGGCAACGACAGGACCGGAAGTGCCACCCCCAGGGCTGCCACTGCTGCGGTGACAACTGCGCCGATACCGGCAACGCGGTGAAGTCTGTTCACCCGCGCTTGCGCCGCCCGGGACTGAGCCACCATCGCCGCTTTCAGCGCACCCTTTGTCGTCTTCGCGGGTGCGCGAACCACACTTTCAGCGGGAATCGCATCTTTTTCACGCCTGGAAGCGAGGTAGGGAGCTGAAACGCCGATCACGGCGATGACCACGGCGGCCAGTGCCCCGACCACCGATCCCGAACCGACGCCGATCCGATCGCCGGCCGCGAACCCAGCCATCACCCTGGTTCCACTGACTGCGAGTGCGCCGAGACCGACACCGATCAGGGCGCCGCAGCCCACCGGTAGCGAGATGGACGTCAATGCCGCCGCGACCGCAACGAGTACCGCGACGCCGACCAATCCCGTACCGACGGCGGTAGCCGCCGCCGAGTCGACGAGCGGTTTGACCAGAAAGATCGGATCCTGCGAACTGAAGGAAGGACCGAACAGGGAGAGCACGAACACCACCGCGGCCAGAATCAGCAGCGCTGTCGGCCACCCACCGATCCGCCCGCCAACCGATCGCCCGTCGAATTCCGCGGCGCGAGCGCTGCCGTATCCGTCCCGCTCTGATTCACGATGGACGACCATGAAGCCGAGGACACCGGACACCACAATAAGTCCGTGGCCCGCGAGCGCGAGATAAGCGCCCGGACCCGCATCGATCGAACCCGCCGAAATCGGACGGAAAAGGTCCAAGCGGTTTGCATCGATTGCGTCGACGAACAACTGAACGTCGAGGATCGCCGCGCCGAGGGACACCGCGCCGATACCTGCCAGGAGTCCACCTGCGAAGGCGGGCCTGCGCCCCGAGGTGAGCACCGCAACCAGCGGCACGACGATCGTGCAGACGGCAGCGAAGAGAGCGGCGGAAGCAAGAGCCCCCGTCGTGTCGACCCCGCGGCCACTCCCGACTCCGACGACGGGACTGGCTGCCACTCCGACGGCACCGAGCAGTCCGATTACCGCCGCGAGTGGCGCCCCGGACTTCACTCCGGGGTCGTCGATACGCGCCTGCGACGTAGTTCCAGGTGTTGTGGACACTCGATCGACGGTAGTGCCTGAATGGACCGGTGATCCGGTTGTGACACGCGCGATCACGAAACGAGATGATTCGTCCGTTTTGCCCGGATCGACATATTCCCAGGTCAAGCTGTGAGGCACGTCACATAATCGGACAGGTTTCCGCTACGGCTTGCGCCCATCGCAATCATTTCGTTACCGTCAGTCGGTCTAAGTCACGGGCTGATCACGAACTCGAGGAGAGAACCGGCATATGCATCACCGCAGCCAGTTCACCGCTAGTAGGTTCTCGAACTCAGCTCCAGACGAGGTCACGACCACTTATCCAACGCACTCGGCCAGGCGTTACACCGAGACCAAAAGTTCTGAGATCTCTACCGATATGTTCACTCGAAATTCATCCTCCACGTCGTCAGATTCCGACTCTCACGAGTTCGTCGAGTCCGACGTGATCAGCACCCCCACTTACGCCACCTCCGCACCGACAGTCGATGTCGAATCTCCGGTTCGCCGCAGCGGTGCTCACCGACTCCCCACCCCTCCCTCCGCTCTCAAGGGCCGCGCCGCCGTTCTGGCAGTTGCAGCCGGCGCGGTTGTCGCCGCGGGCCAGGCAGTTGTCAACGACGGTTCCTCTTCTGCCGCCGACCACTCGGAAGTTGCACTCGCCAACGAGTCCTCCGCGATCGGTACCACCGCAGAACCGCAGGCCGCTCAGTTCGCTCCGGCCACCTCCACGGCAGCCACCACCGAGGCCGACGCTCCGCAGGTCCTCAACGTCGCAGCGCCGACCGACCTCTCCCAGTTCAGCAACCTGCTTGCCAAGGGCCAGCGTTTCAGTGACGAGCGCGCAGCACGCGAAGCCGCTGCCCGTCGCCCGCTGTTCGTCCTGCCGGCAGTTGGCACGTTCACGTCCAACTTCGGCACCCGCTGGGGCACCCTGCACGCCGGCGTCGACATCGCCGCCCCGATCGGGACGCCCATCGTCGCCGTCGCCGACGGCAAGGTCATCGATTCAGGTCCGGCTTCCGGGTTCGGCATGTGGGTACGCCTACAGCACGCAGACGGAACGATCACCGTCTACGGCCACATCGACACGTCCACCGTCACGGTTGGTCAGCAGGTCATGGCCGGCGACCAGATCGCCACTGTCGGCAACCGCGGCTTCTCCACCGGCCCGCACCTTCACTTCGAGGTTCATCTCGCTGGCGAGAACAAGATCGATCCCCTCCCCTGGCTCGCCTCACGCGGCATCAGCCTCGGCGTCGAGCAGGACTGATCGCAAGCCCAACGCTTCTGATGAAAAACTTCCGGCCCGCACCTTTCCAGGTACGGGCCGGAAGTTTTTGCCTGTCTTCTACAGCTTGACCATCGGCACACCGCCGATGAGCATCAACCGCACCTTGCCCGCGCTACCGAAGTCGATGGTGACCGTCGCGGTGGGGCCAGTGCCCTTGGTTTCCAACACGGTGCCCAGACCGTACTTGTCGTGACTGACGCGGTCACCCGTGGCGAGGACCAGAACGTTGTTGCGGCCACGCGCGGCACCGAAACTGGGAGTCGACGCGGCCTTGCCGGACCCTCCCCCGTAGTTCTGCCCGCCGCCGTATCCCTGGCCGCCCTGGCTGCCGTAGCGGCTTCCGCTGCCGTAACCCGGCCTGCCGCTTCCGAATCCGCCACCGGTGCCCGGATCCTCACGGCGCCAGTTGATCAGGTCCTCCGGGATCTCCTGGATGAACCGCGACGCCGGGTTCTGGATCGGTTGCCCCCACGCCGAACGCATGATCGCGCGCGTCAGGTACAGGCGCTGCCTGGCACGGGTGATGCCGACGTAAGCAAGTCGACGCTCTTCGGACAGCTCCGCCGGATCGCCGAGGGCGCGCATGTGCGGGAACTGCCCGTCCTCCCAACCGGTGACGAAGACGACCGGGAACTCGAGGCCCTTGGCGGTGTGAAGCGTCATCATGGTCACGACGCCGTCGTCGGAGTCCGGCAGTTGATCGGCGTCGGCGACAAGCGATACCCGTTCGAGGAAGGCGGCAAGCGAACCCGGATCGGGTTCACCTTCACGCATTGCTGCGGTTTCCTCGTCGTCCGGATCGATCAGCCCGGCCGCGTTTCGCGCGTCGGAACTGAATTCCCTTGCCACACTGACGAGTTCGTTCAAGTTGTCGAGTCGCGCGCCATCCTGCGGATCGCTGCTCGCCGCAAGCTCGGCGCGGTAGCCGGTGCGCTCGAGCACCGCCTCGGCAACCTCACCGATGTCACCGAGCTCGAACGGTTCGTCCTCGTCGGCGGCCGCTGTCGGTAGCAGGGCCCGCAGCCCGTCCATCATCTCGAGGAACGACGCGATGGCCTTCTGTGACCGCGTATTGAGCAGCGCCACTTTGCCTTCCGCGCCGTCACGGAGAGCGGCGGCGAAGCTGATGTTGCGATGCTCGGAGTGCACGGCGACGCAGGCTTCGGCTCGATCACCGATACCGCGTCGGGGCGTGTTGAGAATGCGTCGTAGGCTCACGGTGTCGTCCTCGTTGGCGAGGACGCGCAGATACGCGACGATGTCCCGAACTTCCTTGCGCTCGTAGAAGCGAACGCCGCCGACCACCTTGTACGGCACTCCGAGTCGAATGAAGATCTCCTCGAGCGCGCGCGAGGAGTTGTTGGTCCGGTAGAACACCGCGATGTCGGCGAACTTGGTCTCGCCCTGGTCCACCAGCCGATCGATCTCCGAGGCGACAAACGATGCTTCGTCGTGCTCGTTGTCTGCAACGTAGCCGACGATCAGTTCGCCTTCACCCGAATCGGTCCACAGACGCTTTTCTCGTCGGCCGGTGTTCTTGGAAATCACGGAGTTGGCCGCAGACAGAATGTTCTGCGTCGAACGGTAGTTCTGTTCGAGAAGGATGGTCCGAGCATCCGGGTAATCGCGTTCGAACTCTTCGATGTTGCGGATAGTGGCTCCGCGGAACGCGTAGATCGACTGATCGGCGTCACCGACGACGCACAATTCGGCCGGGGCAACGGCGTGGTCGGACTCTCCGGCTCCACCGACCAGTTCACGCACAAGCATGTACTGCGCGTGGTTGGTGTCCTGGTACTCGTCGACGAGCACGTGACGGAAGCGGCGGCGGTAGTACTCGGCGATCTGTGGAAACGCCTGAAGAAGCGCGACGGTCTCACCGATGAGATCGTCGAAGTCGAGTGCGTTCGCAGCACGCAGCCGCTGTTGGTAGTGGCCGTAGACCTTGGCGATCAGCCGCGGCAGTTCGGCCGGATCCTGATCGGCTGCGACAACCGCCTCTTCCGGTCCGACGAGTTCGTTCTTCAGGTTGGAGATGTGAGTGGCGAGAAGCCGCGCGGAGAATCGTTTGGTGTCGAGCTCGAGGTCCTTCGAGATCATCGTCAGCAGTCGACGCGAATCGTCGGAATCGTAGATCGAGAAATTCGAGTTCAAACCGGGCAGGAGCGCCGCCTGTGCTCGCAGGATCCGCACGCAACTGGAGTGGAACGTCGATACCCACATGGCGTTGGCACGCGGTCCGACAAGAGCTGCCACACGCTCGCGCATCTCGGCCGCAGCCTTGTTGGTGAACGTGATGGCCAGGATCTGACCGGGGGTGACACCCCGTTCGGCCAACAGATAGGCGATGCGACGCGTCAGCACTGCAGTCTTGCCCGAGCCGGCGCCCGCGACTATCAGCAACGGCGAACCGGCATGGACCACGGCCTCGCGCTGTTGCGGGTTGAGACCCTCGAGGAGGGCGTCCGAACCCGCGTCGTGTCCCCGCGCGCCGCCCCCGTCGTGCTGGGAATGTCCGTCGTGCTCACCGAGTGCTGGGTACGTGTTCATCGCCTGTCCACGCTACCGGCGTCCACCGACACGGTCGTCAGTGCGTCCACCTGCTGGTAGAGGCACTTGGATTACCTGTGTCGAGCATGGCAAACTGGACGCTATGTTCAGCATTTCCGTTCGCGACAACACGGCCGACCCCGTCGGCCCGCTGTGGCGTTACTTTACGTGCCCCGGACCTCGGTGCACGTGATCTGAACAGCTCACCCGCCCCTGGTCCGAATCGGATCCGGGGCATTTTCGTCAGTGTGCCTGGATCGGTAACGACCCGAGCCGAGACCACGATCCACGCAGTAGGAAGAGGAGACGAATAGCAATGAGCACCCAGGCTGCAGCCCCCCATGGAAATACTGTCGATACTGTAAAAACTGCTCCGACAGACGTCGAGATCCCCCAGAGTGAGGCGGAGATCGACGAACTACGGAAAGAAATCGACCGTCTCGACGCCGAGATCCTCGCGGCCATCAAACGCCGCTCCGAGGTCTCCCAGATCATCGGCCGTACCCGGATGGCATCGGGTGGTCCGCGTCTGGTGCACAGCCGCGAGATGAAGGTCCTAGAACGATTCAACGAGCTGGGCCAGGAAGGCCACACTCTCGCGATGCTGCTCCTACGCCTGGGCCGCGGACGCCTGGGCCACTAGCGCACACCCAGATCACTTGCGAACGGCCACATCGGATGCCTCTGGCAGTCCCGATGTGGCCGTTCGCGTGTGTATCAGCTCTCGAGCGCGATGTACTTCGTGTTCAGGTATTCCTCGATCCCCTCGGTCCCGCCCTCGCGGCCGAATCCGGATTCCTTCACGCCACCGAACGGCGCTGCCGCGTCCGAGATCACTCCGCGGTTGACGCCGATCATTCCTGATTCCAGTGCGTCGGAAACCCGAAGCGCACGGTCGAGATCCCTCGTGAAGATGTACGCGGCCAGTCCGAACTCGGTGTCGTTGGCGGCTGCGATTCCCTCGGCTTCGGTGTCGAAGCCGGTGATCGCGGCGACGGGTCCGAACACCTCTTCTTTCAGAATCCGCGCGCTGGCCGGAACGTCTGCCAACACCGTGGCTGGATAGAAGTACCCTTCACCACCCGGCGCTTCGCCGCCCAGTCGCACCTTCGCCCCGGCATCCACCGCATCTGCAACCAACTCCGCGACCGTGTCGAGTTGGTTCTGGTTGATCAGCGGGCCGAGCTTCGTCTCCGGGTCGGTACCGGGTCCCATCGTGAAAGTCGCCATCTTCTCGGTCAGCTTGGTCGTGAACTCTTCACGCACGGCGTTGGCGACGTGGAACCGGTTGGCGGCGGTGCATGCTTCGCCACCGTTGCGAAGCTTCGCCAGTACCGCGCCCTCGACTGCCTTGTCGACGTCCGCGTCGTCGAACACCACGAAGGGTGCGTTGCCACCCAATTCCATCGACGTGCGGAGCAATCGCTTCGCGGACTTCTCCACCAGCATCTTGCCGACGCCGGTGGACCCGGTGAAGGTGAGCTTGCGCAGTCGAGGGTCGTCGATGAGAGGGCCGGTCACTTCACCGGATTTCGATGTCGGCAACACCGAGAGGACTCCGTCGGGCAACCCTGCTTCGGCCATGAGCTGAGCAAGCAACAACATCGTCAACGGGGTCTCCGAGGCGGGCTTGACGATGATCGTGCAGCCGGCGGCCAACGCCGGGCCGATCTTGCGGGTACCCATCGCCAACGGGAAATTCCAGGGAGTGATGGCCAGACACGGTCCGACCGGCGCTTTGGTGACAAGGATCCGGCCGTTGCCCGCCGGGGCCGGCGTGTAGCGCCCGCCGATGCGAACGGCCTCCTCGCTGAACCACCGGAAGAACTCAGCCCCGTACTTCACCTCGGCGCGACTTTCGGCGAGTGCCTTGCCCATTTCGAGGGTCATCAGCAGCGCCACGTCCTCCGCTCGCTCGGTGATCTTCTCGAAGACGGCTCGCAGGATTTCACCACGCTCGCGCGCAGGTGTGCTCGCCCACTTCGACGAGACGGCCACGGCTTCGTCGAGAGCGCGCAGCGCGTCCGCGGGGCTCGCATCGGCGACATCGGTCAACGATTTCCCGGTCGCCGGATCCGCCACCGGGAAGGTCGCGTTGTTCTCCGCGGGCACGAACCGACCGCCGACGAACAACTGGGTGGGAACTGATCGAATGAATTCGAATGTGTCCATGGGTTCCATGATGCTCGTCGGAGCCGCGTCCGTCTGCCCGCGAGCGAGACTCACGCGGAAGTTTCCAGCTTGTGCCACTAAAGTCGATGATCGTGAGCACTGACATCACCGGAACCTCAGCCTGGCAGAAACTGCGCGCTCATTACGCCGACATCGAAGGCGTTCACCTGCGAGAACTCTTCCAGGACGATCCAGCCCGCGGGCGAGAGCTGACGATCGACGCCGGTGATCTTCACATCGACTACAGCAAGCATCGCGTCAGCCGCGAGACTCTCGCGCTGCTCGTCGACCTGGCCCGCGAGGCCGGCGTCGAGGCACGACGCGACGCGATGTTCGCGGGCGATCACATCAACACTTCCGAAGACCGCGCCGTACTGCACACAGCGCTGCGTCTGCCCAAGGATTCTGCTCTGACCGTCGACGGTCAAGACGTCGTCGCGGACGTTCACGAAGTTCTGGACGCGATGGGCGCTTTTGCCGATCGTGTGCGCAGCGGCGAGTGGACCGGAGCTACCGGCAAGCGCATCCGCACCATCGTCAACATCGGCATCGGCGGTTCCGACCTCGGGCCGGTGATGGTCTACCGCGCACTACGGCATTACGCCGACGCCGGAATCAGCGTCCGGTTCGTCTCCAACATCGACCCTGTCGACCTGGTCGGGCAGCTCGACGACCTCGATCCGGAGACGACGCTCTTCATCGTCGCATCCAAGACGTTCTCCACCCTCGAGACCCTCACCAACGCGACAGCGGCAAAGCGTTGGCTGTTCGCCGGTCTGGGCAGCGAAGACGTCTCGGCCGTAGCCAAGCATTTCGTCGCAGTCTCCACCCACGGTGACCGTG
This sequence comes from Rhodococcus sp. MEB032, assembly GCF_030208925.1. Classification (NCBI taxonomy): domain Bacteria; kingdom Bacillati; phylum Actinomycetota; class Actinomycetes; order Mycobacteriales; family Nocardiaceae; genus Rhodococcus; species Rhodococcus sp. MEB032. Next base: position 96,828 of record NZ_JARVSY010000006.1, on the reverse strand, counting down.
TGGCGGAGTTCGGCATCGACACCGCGAACATGTTCGGGTTCTGGGATTGGGTCGGCGGGCGCTACTCCGTCGACTCGGCGATCGGCTTGTCGGTCATGTGTGCCGTCGGACCCGTTCGCTTTGCGGAGTTCCTCGACGGTTTCCACCAGATCGACACGCACTTCCGAAACCAACCGCTCGAGCAGAACGCGCCGGTCCTCCTCGGCCTCATCGGGCTCTGGTATTCCAACTTCTTCGGCGCACAGTCCCGCGCAGTGCTGCCCTACTCCAACGACTTGCTGCGCTTTCCCGCCTACCTGCAGCAGCTGACCATGGAATCCAACGGCAAATCGGTTCGCGCCGACGGCTCACCGGTGACCACGTCCACCGGTGAGATCTTCTGGGGCGAGCCCGGAACCAACGGCCAACACGCCTTCTACCAACTCCTGCATCAGGGCACCTGGCTGGTGCCTGCCGATTTCATCGGGTTCGCGGAATCCACCGACGATCTGCCTACTGCGGACGGCACGGGATCAATGCACGATCTGCTCATGAGTAACTTCTTCGCTCAGACAAAGGTTCTCGCGTTCGGCAAGACTGCCGAAGAAATCGCGTCAGAGGGCACTGCTCCGGAGCTGGTGCCACACAAGGTGATGCCAGGCAACCGACCGTCGAGCACTATCTTGGCGAAGGAGCTGACCCCCTCGGTCGTCGGTCAGCTGATCGCACTTTACGAGCACCAGGTATTTGTCGAAGGTGCTGTCTGGGGTGTCAATCCGTTCGATCAGTGGGGCGTCGAACTCGGCAAGACACAAGCCATGGAACTGGGGCCTGCGCTCTCTTCCGAAGCAGCACCCGGCGACCTCGGCGACACATCCACAGATGCTCTGGTGCAGTGGTACCGCAGAGAGCGCGGACGGGCCTGACTCACGCGGCCGCCGGGCCGAACCAACTTTCCGTTGTGTACACGCGTCCGGATCGGTCGACGAGCCGAGCCCGAAGCTCTTGCTGTTCAACCCATTTGATGGCGCTTATCCCCCGGATCAACGCAGCTTCGCTCGCGGCGTACGCCCACACCGCGTCGTCAGCAATCACCGAGACCTGTGCCCATTCCGTGGAGGGCCGCTCCTGGTTCGGCTCCCAGGAGGGCAGCTCCAGCGCCCGCGCCGTCGCCATCGCGGTTCCGTTGATCAGTTCGACTTCTTCGCTGTCCGGCACCGGAATCTGCCAGCCACCAGCCGGTGCATGGCCGGCCGTGGCGATCACGTCGCCGATCCGCACAGCAACGCCGCATTGTAATTCGGCGGCGACGATCTGCGCGGCGCGATCGACGGTGTCGGCCTTGGCAACTCCGGTGATGTCGAACGACGCACCCCAGGGCGCGTACACCACGTCTCCGTCGAGCTGTACGTCCTCGAACGTCGGGGTCGGGTGCACCGGAGGGATGGATTCGTCCTCGGAGTAGTTGTCGGCAAGCGGATTGACTGCACCGCCGGTCATACGGGCAGCCCACAGCGCCGACCGCAGCAGAGCCGACATACGTCGTGTCACTTTGACCGGAGTTCCCTGAGCGAGGTTGACGGCGTGAATCTCGGCGTCTCCCCGGCGAAGGTCGCAGACCGCTTCGGTTTCGTCGATGGCAGCTGCGATCAACGCGTGCGCAGTAGGCAGCGCAGCGCCCTCGGTGACGTCCACCTCCACGGCGGAATCCCACATCGCCCACTTCTCGACACTGACCATGTCAGTCCTGCCCTTCGAACACACTGTGTTGTAACCAGTATGCGCCGGTCAGCAACCCCCGTGCCATAAAGCGCTTCCGAGGCCGAGGCACACATGCCGCAGGTTGAGCAGCGCACGGCGGGGACTGGATGGTAGATCTGTGCGACAGAATTGCCGCCTGGACTGTCGCCCTCCGTGCAAGACGTGTAATCCTCCACATGGTTCTGACATGCACCTGACTGCGACGACGTCGACTACTACTGGCGCAGCGGGCAATTCCGATCCGAAAGACGCAGAGTCGACGCTCGACATGTCCGGCCGGCCGGCTGCGCTTCGAGCCCGGTCCGCCGCAGCAACACGCCCGGGCGGCGCTGATGTCACCGCATGAACCTTATGTCACCGCATGAAAAATGGGGACCGACGAGAAGCACTGTGTTCCAACGTCGATGACATACCAATCGGCCGCTTTCAATGCGCGTCACTTTCGCAGGTGGACACACCTGAGCGCTCACTCTCGAGTGCAGCAAAATACGGGCCCACCACTGCGCGCGAGCGTCGAGCAGAGCACCGAGAAGAAGTCCCGAACACGCGGCGCGCCAACCGCCGGCACGACGACGCCCGGTGCCCGGCGGCAGCGCTTCGCACGTTACAGACCGAGCAGGAATGCATCGACACAAAATGGATAGGACCGGCTGAAAGAACCTGCAGCACAATGGCGTAACCACCACCGTTCGGCTTATACGCTACCGCCGTACACCTTGGCAAAACGAACGGTCAGTACGCGGCGAAAATCACATACTTTACAAAGTCTTTGGAATTTTTCTGCGCCAAATATCCGCAGGTGAAAGGACTTTCGACCAGAGTCCAGAATAACCGTGTCGTCTACTATGTGAAAACTGCGAAGTAGCTGTGACGCTGGGTCACGCTCGAGGGAGGAATTGTGACCGATTCATTCAAGGACCGTTTGAACGCCTTGTACCCGGCCACAGCACCGAGACTCACCAACGCACAAGTTGTGGAAGCCCTTTCGCAACGTGGATGCAAGATTTCGACACCGTACCTCTCGCAACTCCGGAGCGGTGTGCGCACGAATCCATCGGAGCAAGTCGTTTTGGCATTGGCCGATTACTTCGGCGTGGCAGCAGAGTACTTCTTCGGCCCGACACCTCGCCAAGATCCCGAACTGATTCCGGAAGAAGACCGTTCGGTTGTCGAGGAGTTCCACGACAGCGAATTACGTTCTCTGGCCATAAAAGCGGTCGATCTCTCCCCTGAATCGCAGGACTTGCTCTCATCGATTGCGGAGAAACTTCGCTCGTCCGAAGGACTCCCGGCCGTCCCTCCGGATTGCAGCACCTACACCCCACCGTTCACTCGCGACTAGTCCGGAGCGAAGTTCAGCGAGTCAGATCAGCGAGTCAAGCGGCCCAATAGTGCCGAAGCTGTGATGATTCCGAGCAGCGCCTGAGCCACTGAACCCACGTCGGCATGAGTTCGACCGGGTACAGAGCGTTGGACGCGAAGAACAACGGCATGGTGATCGCCTGGCCGATGCCCATCAATCGATCTCGTTTGAGCACGATCCCCGCGATCGCAACCGACAGACAGGCGAAGAACGCCGAGCCGAGGACAACGACAGCCACGACGCCGAGCAGCTTGATCGGGTTCCACGTCATGCTCACGCCCAGCAGCGCCGCTACAACGACTACGACCACGGCCTGGGCGACCGCACGGATACCGGCTGCAAATGCCTTTCCGGTGACCAGCGCGGCTCGTGGCGTCGGCGTCACCATGAGTTTGGTGAGGACTCCCGCGTCACGCTCCCAGATGATCTGGATTCCGTAGAAGATCGCAACAAAAAGCGCGGACTGCGCAATGATGCCCGGCGCGAGAAAGTCGAGATACGGTACGTCGCCAGTCGGGATCGCTCGGATATGACTGAACGTCTGACCGAAGATCACCAACCAGAGGATCGGCTGGATTGCGCGCGTGACCAATTCAGATCGGTCGTGCCGCAACTTCTGAACTTCCACGAGGCAGAATGTTGAAATTCTCGAGAGCAATCGAGCAAGACCGTTGGTAGTGGGATCAGCCCAAGCGGCGCGCTGTGCGACGGGCACTGCGGACATCGTGGAGACCTCCTGACTTGCCGCCGGTGAGGTCGTCGCCGGTGTAGTGACGGAACACGTCTTCGAGAGTGGCCTCCGGCCCCAGTTCGGCGGCCAACGCGCTCGGCTCGCCCACTGCACGAAGTTCACCGTGATGCATCAACGCAACACGATCACACAACTCCTCGGCTTCTTCCATGTAGTGCGTCGTGAGCAGCACAGTCATGCCGTACTGCTTCTGCATCTCCGCCACTCGCTGCCAGACGGATTCGCGGGCAATGGGATCCAGCCCCACCGTCGGTTCGTCGAGCACCAGCAACGACGGTCGGTTCACCAGCGCCTGCGCAAGTTCGAGACGTCGCACCATACCGCCGGAGAAACCCGACGCCAGACGATCACCTGAATCGAGTAGGTCCACCATCTCGAGCGCCTGGTCGACGCGCTCGCGTCGTTCGGACCGCGGAACGTCGTACAGTCGCGCGAACCAGGTCACGTTCTCGCGTGCGGTCAATGCGCTTTCGATCGAGAGCTGTTGTGGCACGTACCCGAGGTAGCGCCGAATGGTCATCGCCTCGGTACGAACTGAGCGACCGAGAATCCGAATGTCACCGTCTTGCAGAGGAAGTAACGTGTTGAGCAACCTGATCGTCGTAGTCTTTCCTGCGCCGTTGGGACCGAGCAGGCCGAAACACTCCCCCGCATTGATGACCAGACTCAGGTTGTCCACCGCGCGGTGGTCGCCGAACTTGTATGTAACCGAGTCGATCTCGACCGCGTGTGCGCCGGGTTCGGGTGAACCTGCCGCTCGGCTCTTCCACCACTGTGTCAGCATCTCACTGCCCCCCGCCTTCCGATCCGGCTGCTGCCAGAGCGCTCGCCAATCGAGACAGGGCCGGTAGAGCAGCCTCGATACTTGCCCTGTCCTCTGCGGTCAGAGTCGACAATGCCTGACCGACAATCACACTCCGGCGATCACGCCACACCTCGACGCGGGCGCGCGCCTCGTCCGCGAGCACCAATCGCGCGACGCGGCGGTCGGCCTCGTCGGCAACGCGTTCGATCACTCCCTCGTCGACGAGCTGCCGCACCAAGGTGGACACCGTGTTTGCCGCGACACCCAATCGCCCGGCAGCCTCGGCCACCGACAGACCCGGGTTGCGTCGTAGCAGCCTGACGAGTTCGATCTGGGCGCCGGCGAGCGGTCGTTCCGCAAACGGCCGCCCCGACGCCTTCCTCGTGCCCCGGCGCAATTGTCCGAGCGTCTCCAGGACGTCATCCGCAAGATTTGCTCCGCTTCCATCCACAACTCACAATAGCTCTGTAACAGAGCTATTGTCGAGGAATCCGGACGCCCGGCGTTTTCAGCTCGTCCGCAACGGGTATCCCCGATTGCTTGTCCCGAGCACTCCCGCCCAGAACGGAGACGTCATGCGCAGACAGTGGTTGTTCGCGACAGTTGCGAGTACCGCCCTGATCCTCACCGGTTGCTCGCCCGACGCCCTCGATTCCGGGGACAGCGCAGACAACGTCACTGCCATTTCGACGTCGCTGTCGCCACCCGCCGCCGCTGATGCACCCCTGCTGAAGACCGCCGACTCCCCACTCGGGACGATCGCCGTCGACGGCGAAGGCATGACCGTCTACGTCTACAACCCGGACGAGGAGAACTCACAAGCCGGGTCGTGCGACGAAGCGTGCCTGCGTTACTGGCCGGCGGTCACCTCGGTCACGGATTCGCCGATCGTCGAAGGAATCGACGCTGTCATCGACACTGTCGACGGGCCTGAAGGATCTTTCCAGATCACCGTCAACGGCAAGCCCGTCTATCGGTACCTCGACGACAAGGTTCCCGGAGACATGCTCGGACAGAGCGTCGGCAGCCTGTGGTGGATGATCGACGCCGCCGGAAACCCCGTGTTCAAGACCGAGTAACCCTCAGTTGTACGGCTGCCGAGCGGTTTCGGGGTCGCCGTACGTGATTGCCCGTTCCCGACGCGTTTTCGATGCCAGGGTTGCGCCCCAGTTCAGCACCGTGCTGGCGCGGTTGCGGAAACCGGCGAGGAATGCGATGTGGATGATTCCCCAGGACACCCATCCGATGAACCCGGACAACTGGACCGGCCCTGCCTGAAGCAACGCGTGGCGTCGCGAAATGTAGGCCGCGGTTCCAAGATCGCGGTACTTGAACGGTTTTCGGCTGGGCACTCCGTTTTCCACGGTTGCAGCGATCCGGGCACCGGCGTGCCGACCACCCTGCATCGCGACCTCGGCCACCCCGGCAAGTTTGTCCCGCGACATGAGGTCGCCCACCACGTAGACGTTCGGGTGGCCGGGAACGGTCAGATCGGCTTCCACCTCGATGCGGCCACCGCCGACCTGCTTCACACCCAGCGCCGTGGCCAGTGCCTCGGCGAACGGCACCGCTTCGACGCCCGCGGTCCACAGAATCGTGCGGGTCTCGTACTGCCGCTTCTCTTTTGTCTTCTTGTCCGTCGTCTCGATGCTGGTCTCGCACACGTCGGTGACGTGCACGCCGAGGTGAGTCTCGACGCCGATCCCGTCGAGAGTACGTTTGGCGGCGGCCGAGAGCTTGCGACTGAACGAAGGGAGCACCCGATCGTCGCCGTGGAAGAGCAGTACCCTTGCCTCGTCAGGGTCGATGGACCGGAACTCGTTGGTGAGCGCGTGCATCGCCAATTCGCGGATCTGTCCGGCTAATTCGACGCCGGTGGGTCCGCCGCCCGCCACGGCGAATGTCAGCCACGGTCGACGTTCTTCCGCAGTCGGGAGCGATTCGGCCATCTCGAACGCAGCAATGAGACTGCGCCTGATCGCCAAAGCGTCGTCGAGGGTTTTCATGCCGGGCGCCCATTTGATGAACTCGTCCTGGCCGTGGTAGGACTGGCGCATTCCAGCCGCCACGATCAGGTAGTCGTACGGCAATTCGAAGGTCGACCCGTCGAAGCGACTGGCAGTCAGTATCCCGGCGTCGGCGTCCACCGACTTGGCCTCGCCCAGAACGACGTTCGTGTTCTTGTTGTCCTCGAGCAGATGTCGCAGCGGACTTGCGATCTGCCCTTCGGAGAGCAGACCCGTGGCGCACTGGTAGAGCAGGGGCTGGAAGACGTGGCTGGTCCCTCGGTCGATCAGAACCACCTCGACGTCAGCTTTCTTGAGTCGTCTCGCTGCATACAGTCCACCGAAGCCGCCACCGACGATCACTACCCGGGGCTTACCGTTCGAGATGTGGATGCTCATCAGACAAACCTCGCTGTCACGGAGTTGGGCAGGAATCGTAGGGCCGCATCTATCCCTTGCCACTTGAGGCCGGGTAGCGCCGCTCGGGTGGTTTCCTTCTCGATAGCGTCGACCATGGCACTGACGCCTTCGTCCAGACTGGCCATGAGCGCTGCGTCGTCGCCGGCGCCGGCGGACATGTCGGTCTTGATGAAGCCCGGCAGCAGCGTGGTGACCCGAATAGGTGTGCGCGCCAACTCGATACTGAGCGCCTCACCCAGCGCCGCTACTCCCGCCTTGCTCGCCGAATAGGCCGCTTTTGGCCCGGGTAGCCCCCGATCCGCGCTTATCGAGGACACGAGAACCAGGTGTCCGGAGTCCTGCGCGCGGAAGATCTCGAGCGCAGCTTCACACTGCGACAGCGCGCCGACAAAATTCGTCTGCGCTGTTGCAAGATTCGCGTGCGCTTTTCCGGTTCCGATCTTGGCGCCCTTGCCGAGCCCGGCGTTCACGATCACCCGGTCCAGGCCACCCAACTCGTCGCGCAGCTCACCGAAAACCCGGACGACGGAATCGTGTTCGGTCACATCGAGTTCGCGCACTGCGACGCTGATCGACGGGTACTGCGCCACCAGCTCCCCACGCAGCGTGTCGAGACGATCCGTCCGCCGGGCACACAACGCGAGGTCGCGACCGGCCGCGGCGAATCTCCTGGCCATCTCCTCACCCAGACCCGAACTGGCACCGGTGATCAAAATCTTCTGCCGCGTCATGGGTGCAACTGTAACCATCATCGAGTTCTCGTACCCGGCGGTAACCGAGCGAACTCGGACCGATCCGACATACCGTGGAGCAATGACCGACGAATTCGATGTCATCGTGATCGGCGGTGGACCCGCCGGCGAGAACGCCGCCGCATACGCCATCGCCGGAAGTAATCGCACCGCCGCAATCGTGGAACACGAACTGGTCGGCGGTGAATGCTCGTATTGGGCCTGTATGCCCAGCAAGGCACTACTGCGCCCGGGGCAGGTCCTCGAGGCGGCCGACGCCTTGCCCGGGATCCCGGCCGGACCGCTGGACGTCGATGCCGTTCTGAAACGGCGCGACTCGTTCACCCACAACCACGACGACTCGTCCCAGGTCGACTGGGCAACCTCCGCGGGCATCACCGTGATCAAAGGCCACGGGGTCATCGACGGCGAGCGAGCAGTGACCGTCGACGGGACCCGTAAGCTCCGTGCCCGCCGTGCCGTCGTACTCGCCACGGGAACGACCGCCACCGTCCCGAAGACACCGGGATTGCGCGAGGCACTCCCGTGGACCTCGCGCGACGCCACCAACCTGCACGAGGTTCCGTCGCGAGTGGCGGTCATCGGCGGCGGAGTGGTCGCAACGGAGTGCGCAACGTGGTTGTCGTCGTTCGGCGCTCACGTGACGTTGCTCGTGAGGGGCGATGCTCTGTTGAAATCAGCAGAACCGTTTGCCGGAACTATGGTGGCCGAAGCACTCGGCGCCCGCGGTGTGGACGTTCGACTGAGCACTGCCGTCAACTCGGTCTCACGCCCCGATGCCAAGGACACCGGCGAGGGCCACATCCACGGTGGACCCGTCAGCATCGAGACATCGTCCGGCGTGATCGAAGTCGACGAGGTCATCGTCGCGGCGGGCCGCGGGCCGACATCAGCCGATCTCGGCTTGTCCGTCATCGGCCTCGAGGACGGCAAGTACGTCACGACCGACGATCACCTCTGTGCCCAAGGTGAATGGCTCTACGCAGTCGGCGACATCAACGGTCGTTCTCCCCTCACCCACATGGGCAAGTATCAGGCGAGAGTCTGCGGAGACGTCATCGCCGCGCGGGCCGAGAGTCGCGGGCTCAGTGGACCTCGATACACCGCGTCGGCGGACAATGGACAGGTCCCCCAGGTGGTGTTCACCTCACCCGAGATCGCCTGGGTGGGACGCACCGAGAAGAAAGCTCGCGACGACGGCTACGACGTCGAAGTCGTGGAGATCGAACTCGCCGTCGCGGGATCTTCGCTGCTGCGCGACGACTACTCGGGGCGCGCGAAGTTGGTGATCGACAAGGCCACCGAGGTGATCCTCGGCGCTACTTTTGCCGGGCCCGAAGTATCCGAGCTGGTGCATGCGGCGACAGTCGCGGTCGTCGGCGCCGTACCACTGGAAACTCTCTGGCATGCGGTGCCCTCGTATCCGACGGTCAGTGAAGTCTGGCTTCGATTGCTGGAGGCTCGCCGCTGACGCCCTCCCGAAGTACGTATAGTCGCGACATGGCGTCCGACATACTTGTGACCACGGCCGACGGCACCCTGCGCGGCCGCCGGGTGGGAAAACTTCGTGCCTGGCGCGGAATTCCCTACGCCCGGCCGCCGGTCGGAACACTGCGTCTGACGCGACCCCAGCCGGTCACGCCGTGGACCGGAGAACGCGACGCGACCAGGTTCGGCGACGCGTCTGTCCAACACAAGAAGGGGCTGTTGCTCGCGCCCGGGAAGTACCAGCCGAGCAGCGAGGACTGCCTGACGCTCAACGTGCTCGCCCCCGCGAACACCGGCAATACTCCGCGTCCCGTCATGGTTTTCATCCACGGTGGGGCAAACACCATCGGGACCTCGGCCACCGGCTTGTACTCGGGCGTGTCCCTCGTCGAACGCGGCGACGTCGTCTACGTCTCGATCAACTACCGGCTCGGCGCTCTGGGCTACCTCGATTTCACCCCGTTCTCCACATCCGAGCGCGTATTCGACTCCAACCTCGGACTGCGCGATCAGGTCGCGGCCCTGCAGTGGGTGCAACGCAACATCGCCGCCTTCGGTGGGGATCCTGAAAAAGTCACGATTTTCGGTGAATCCGCCGGAGCCACCGCCGTCACCACCCTGATGGCGACTCCGGCCGCCAAAGGACTCTTTGCCGGCGCTATCGCCGAGAGTTCGGCTCCGGATCTGGTCTCGAGCACGCAGCGATCGCATGCCTGGGGCGCGCGTTTCGTCGAGATCCTCAATTCCGGCCTACCACCCGCGAAGGCCCTGACCTCGGCGACAGCCGTCGAATTGGGCAGAGCCGGAAGCAGACTGGGCGCCGAGGTACTCGCGAACACACCTGGACTACATCCCTTCGGACCGGTCGTCGACGGCGACTTCCTCCCCCGCTCCCCCTTGGACGCATTCAAAGAAGGATCGGCACACCAGGTGCCGATGATCATCGGCACCAACAGACGGGAGGGGACGCTGTTCCCGAAGGTGCTCGACGCACTTCCGACCAACCCGTCGCGCATCGACACCATGTTTGCCCTCACCGATCCCGAGGCCGGGAAGCGCATCCTCGCAACCTATCCCGGCTACCCGGACGAGCAGTCCGCGATCGACGTCGGCGGAGACGTCACGTTCTGGCACCCGTCCGTGGAGTTGATGCAAGCGCACGCACAATCAGCGCCGACATACGCCTACCGATTCGACTTCGCGCCGACGATGATGCGCTGGCTCGGCCTCGACGCCACACACGGATTCGAGATGTTTGCAGTCTTCGGCATCGGTGACACCCTTGTCGGGCGCGGCCTCACCCTTCCCGGCGGTCGACGCGGACTGCGCGCAGTCACCGAATCTGTTCAGGGACACTGGCTTCACTTCGCCGAGCACGGCTCGCCGCGCGGATCGTGGCCGCGCTACGAGGGGCAGGAGCGTCGGACCATGATCTTCGACGAGATCGTCCGCGTCGAGAACGATCCCAGACGTGAACAACGCTTGGCCTGGGCGGGATACAGCGGTTACCGTAGCCACGGCACCGACATCTCCCTACCGTGACGAGCCCCCTCGAGATCACTCTCGATTCCGGGGTCGTACGCGGGCGCCTCGATCGAGGACTGCGCACCTGGCGAGCAATCCCCTACGCAACGGCCCCGACCGGCCGCTGGAGATTTCGCGCACCGCAGCCGGTCGAGGCTTGGCATGGTGTCCGCCCGGCGGAAGCATTCGGCTCTCCGTCTCCGCAGCGCAAGAGCAATTTCGACGAGAACTCACTCTTCGTCAATGTAGTGGCTCCGCAGGTACCGTCGGATTCGTTGCGACCGGTCATGGTTTTCATTCACGGCGGCGCGTACAACGGCGGGAATCCGTCGACGCCCATGTACCGCGGAACTAGCCTGGTCGAACGTGGCGACATCGTCTACGTCTCGATCCAATATCGTCTCGGCGCGTTGGGCTACCTCGATTTCAGTGAATATTCCACTGCGGAAAGATCATTCGAGACGAACCTCGGATTGCGCGATCAGATCGCCGCGATGACGTGGGTCCAACGCAACATCGCCGCTTTCGGCGGCGACCCGAACGCCGTCACCGTCTTCGGTGAATCGTCCGGCGCCAACGCGGTCACCACTCTGATGGCAACGCCGGCGGCACGAGGGCTGTTCGCCCGGGCCATCGCTCAAAGTCCGCCGGCTGCTTCGGCATACGGAAAAGAGCGAGCGCACCGTTGGGCACGCGAGTTCCTCGAGATCGCACAGGCTCCGGATACCGATCCGGGATCGTGGCTGCGCTCCGCTTCGGTGAAGGACCTGGTCGCTGCCGGCGAAGAACTTGCACGCCGCGGCGCGGACGAAGAACCCGGAACGCGGGCATTTGCCCCCGTGGTGGGTGACGACGTCCTTCCCGAACACCCGCTCGACGTGTTCGCCGCCGGACGCGCCCACCCCGTTCCGCTGCTCGTCGGTTCGAATCTCCACGAGGGAAGAATCTTCCCGCGCGTTCTCGACATCTTGCCTACCGACCCGGTTCGGATCGAGAAGATGTTCTCCCACACCACCCCTGAAGTGAAAGCACGTGCGCTCGCGGCGTATCCCACGTATCCGCACCGGTTTGCTGCCGCAGATCTCGGCGGCGACATCACGTTCTGGGAGCCCGCGATACTCTGCGCACAGGGTCATTGCCAGGTAGCTCCTACCTACAGTTACCGCTACGATTTTGCGCCTCGCCTGCTCAGACTCGTCGGCATGGGCGCTACCCACGCCACCGAATTGCTTGCGGTCTTCGGGCGTTCGGATGCACTCACCGCGGCCTTGACCGCGGTCGGTGGGCGCCGCGGACTGACTGCGGTGACCTCCACCATGCAGCGCCACTGGATCCATTTCGCCCGCCACGGAGTGCCGGACCGGGATTGGCCCGCCTACTCCGTACCGGAGCGGCAAACAATGATCTTCGACGAGACGTCCCGAGTGGAGAACGACCCGATGGGTGAGCGTCGACGGGCTTGGATCGGCTACGAGCACAGGCGCTGAAGCCCGATCAGAAGAACTGACCTTTCACGAAACCTGCGAGTAGGACGGCAAATCCGCCCACCTCACCGAGGATCAGCAGAAACATCCCGAGGTGCAGGGGCGGACCGGCGGACTCGAACTGATTGTCGGTGTCCTTCATCGCACCGTGAGCGATGTAGCTGAATATCGCTGCGAGAAAGAAGAACACGACCACTGCGGCACTGGTCAGGTTGATCCACGTCGGCCACGCACTGAGTTCGACGAACACCGCGATCAGCAGCGTCGCAAACGAGTACATCAGGGCAGCGCGGTGTGCGATGTCGACATACGGATGGGCGAGGTGATTGTCCGAAGTGGCCATCTGTCGGTATTTCCAGATTCCCAGGCACAGGGAGAGAAGGAAGATCAGACCGGCCGCGAGAAGCGTCAGTGTCGTGTCGATCCCCAGCGTCATCTGCCCACCCCGCAGTGCGTTTCCAGCGAGTCACCGCTGGGTGATCCAGCCGAAGGCTTGTCGTAGACGACAACCAGCACCACCGCACGATCCGCCGACACCGACCGCATCCGGTGCGGCGTATTCGCGTCGAAGTACAAGCTGTCGCCGGCGTCGATGTGCATCGTCTGCCCGGGGATTTCGAATTCTACGGATCCGGAATGCACGAACACGAACTCCTCTCCCGTGTGGTCCATGAACTTGGGACCCATCACCGAGGCCGGATGAACCACGAACGGCTGCATGGCCTTTCCGACCAGTGAGGGCGCGATCGGATCGTAGACGGAAGACTGCACGGAGTTGGCCGGGTCGATCACGCGGTCCTTCGCGCGCACGATCGTCATGGCATTTCCCTCCATACTGTCCGAGAACAGTTGCCCCACATCGGCGTCGAGCACACGCGCAATCTTGAGTGCCACCGCGATCGACGGGGTACTGATACCCCGCTCGACCTTGGAGAGATAGCTCTTCGTCAGACCGGTCTGCTCGGCCAGGCCCTCGAGCGTCAGACCGGCGCGACGCCGATGTGTTCGCAAAAACGCTGCCATTAGGTTCCCCTCACGAGACTTTGTGTCATCACCCTACCAATACATTGACCTGCGGCGATCAGCGATGCAGGAATCGAGGGTTGCGCATTTCCGTCCTATATGACACTTTGTGTCTTATAGGTGACTGAATGTCATTGATTTCCGGGTCCCGAGAAAGGCACACCCCATGACCGACACGATGCATGCGAGCAAGCAGGAACTCATGGCCACCGCCGAGACGAAGATGCTCACCGAAGTAACGACAGGTAGTTGGACTCTTCGACAGAAGATCGCACTGACCTGCCGGGCACTGTCGGACGCCGGCCACGACTCCGGCCTTGCCGGACAGATCTCCGCCCGCGGTGGGCAGCCAGGAACGTTTGTCACACAGCGACTCGGCCTCGGGTTCGACGAGATCACCGAGGACAACCTCCTGCTCGTCAACGAGGATCTCGAAGTCCTCGACGGGGAGGGCATGCCGAACCCCGCCAACAGGTTCCACAGTTGGATCTACCGCGCACGACCCGACGTCAACTGCATCGTCCACACACACCCACTACATGCGACGGCGCTGTCGATGCTCGAGATTCCCCTCGTCGTCTCCCAAATGGACATCGCGCCGCTCTACGACGACTGCGCATTTCTCGCCGACTGGCCCGGGGTTCCCGTGGGAAACGAGGAGGGCGAGATCATTTCGGCTGCACTCGGCGACAAGCGGGCAATTCTGCTCGCCCACCACGGCCAACTCGTCGTCGGCAACACGGTCGAAGAGGCATGCTCTCTCGGGCATCTGATCGAGCGAGCGGCCAGACTGCAGTTGCTGGCGATGGCTGCCGGAGACATCAAGCCGCTACCGCCTCGCCTGGCGAAGGAGGCACACGATTGGACACTGACTCCTCGGCGCAGCGAGGCGAACTTCGCTTACTACGCCCGTCGCGCTCTCCGCAATCATCCCGACACACTGACCAACTGACTTTTGTTTCCCACCAACAGAACTGAGAGCCTCATGAGCAGCACCATCAAGGGAATCGTCGCCTATCCCATCACCCCGTTCGACCGGGACACCGGAGCATTCGACCCCAAGCCGCTACACACGCTCCTCGACAGCATGATCAGCAGTGGTGTCGACGCGATAGCCCCACTCGGCAGTACCGGCGAGAGCGCCTATCTCGACGATGCAGAGTGGGAGACGGTCGCTCGGGAGACTGTCGACTACGTCGACCGCCGAGTCCCCACCGTCGTCGGAGTGTCGGATCTGACGACGGCGGGAGCACTCCGCCGAGCATCGATCGCGGCAGACGCCGGAGCCGACGCAATGATGATCCTCCCCACGTCGTACTGGCATCTGGGTGAGCAGGAGATTCGTGAACACGTCACCGCGGTGGCCGATTCCGTCGACATTCCCACGATGATCTACAACAATCCGGCCACCACCGGGATCGACATGTCGCCGGAGTTTCTCGTCGATCTCGTCTCCACCGTCGACGGCATCACGATGATCAAGGAATCCACCGGCGACATCACCCGGATGAACCGCATCAACGAACTGAGCGGTGGCACGATCCCCTTCTTCAACGGCAGCAATCCTCTTGCACTGCAATCTTTCTCTGCCGGTGCAAGCGGATGGTGCACGGCAGCCCCGTGTCTGGCCCCCGAACAGGTGGTGCACTTCTGGCGTCTACTCGAATCCGGTGATCGGTCGGGTGCCGCCGCTGTGTTCGAACAGATCGAGCCGCTACTGAAGGTCCTCGTCAGTCGCGGACTGCCGTCGACGGTCAAAGCCGGGTTGGAATCTCTCGGCGTCGACGCCGGCCTTCCCCGCCGGCCCCTGCTTTCCCTCGACGACAACACCAGGACAGCTTTGTCCGACGCTCTGTCGGTGGCTCGCGGTGTAATCGTCGCGTCGTGACCTGACGTGGGAGTGGGTTCCGGCAAGATGGGATGCACACCGACCGAAGGAGGGGCACCATGTCCGTAGATTCACGGTCTGCGAGGATCGCCGTCACCGGCGCGACCGGTCATATCGGCGGACTGGTGGCCCGGTCGTTGGGCGACGCCGGTGTCCCGCAGCGGCTGATCGCACGGTCGGTCAACCGATTACCGCAGCTCCCCGGTGCCGATTCGGCCGAGACCACGTACGGGGATCAGAAGCGCGCTCTCGCGGCTCTGGCCGGAATCGACACCCTCTTCATGGTCTCGGCGGCCGAAAGCGCAGATCGTCTGGATCAGCACCGCACCTTCATCGACGCCGCAGCGGAGGCCGGGGTCAGGCACATCGTGTACACGTCTTTCCTCGGCGCTGCTCCGGACGCGACGTTCACGCTCGCTCGCGATCACTGGGTCACCGAAGAACATATCCGCGCTTCCGGGCTCGCATTCACCTTCCTGCGCGACAGCTTCTACCTCGATTTCCTACCCGCTCTCGCCGGTGAAGACGGTGTGATCCGCGGACCCGCAGGGGACGGTCTCGTCGGCGCGGTAGCGCGCTCCGACATTGCTGCCGTCGCTGTGTCGGTTCTGCAGGATCTGGATTCTCATGTCGGACAGACGTACAGCCTGACCGGACGGGAGGCACTGACGCTCTCCGAGGCCGCGAGCATCATCACCGAAGTCACCGGCAAGCGAACCACGTACGTCGAGGAAACGCTCGAGGAAGCTTACGAATCGCGGGCGTCGTACAACGCACCCGCTTGGGAACTCGACGCATGGGTGTCGACGTACACCGCAATCGCGCAGGGTGAATTGGCGCTGATCACGGGCACCGTGGAGGACCTTGTCGGCCGGCCTGCGCTCACGCTGCGTGAATTCCTCACAGCAGAAACCGCCTGATGCCACCACGCAAAGCAACCACGGCACGCAAGGCTGCCGCAAAGAAGGCTGCACCGCAGAAGGCTGCACCGAAGAAGGCTGCACCCAAGAGGAACACGACCAGAAAGACCGCCCCGAAGAAGACTGTCGCAAAGAAGAGCTCACGCGCGACGATGCCGGATGTGCCGACTGCCGGCCCTGGTGAGAGAGTCTGGCTCCTCGACGTTCCCTTTCGGACGCCGGCGCCTGGTGCGCAGTTCGTCAAGAAATGGAAGAGCTACGCGTGGGTCGGTACGGAGTTGCCCGTAGAACTCGCTCCATTCAAGGCACTCCCCTTCTCTTATCAGCAGTGGGTAGAGGACGACATCAATGACAGCACCGGTGAACGTCCCGTTGCTGTACCCAAAATTCCTCGGCCCGAGCAGGTTTCGGGGGCTGCAGCCGTCGTCGATGCCGCTCGCGCCGGCAAACGCGGATTTCTGTTGGCAGACAATGCAGGCCTGGGTAAGACGCTGATCGCAGTGATGTCTGCCAAGACGATTGCCGAGGAGCGCGGCGAAACCAACATCCTCGTCCTCGTCGATCGACCCGCACAGATCACCATTCCGCATTGGCGCTATTCCATCGCCTCGGTGGGCGACGGTGGATTCCGCTGGTTGATCATGTCGCCTGACCAATTGAAGAAGCTGATCGCGCGAAACGGCCGCCCCAAGTACACGTTCGGTGTGGTGATTGCCGACGAGGCCCAGCTGTACAGCAACGACACACAGCGCACGGCGGCATTCGAGAAGGTCGCGCGCTTTTCGAATGCTCACGAGCAAGCGCCGTTCGTCCTGTCCGTGACGGCAACACCGGGACACACGCCGGCCGACCAGCGTTACCTGGCACCGCTTTTCGCGCAGCTGCATTCAGAACCTTCGGAGTACTGGTCCGACCTGGGCGCCAGGCTGGTCGAGTCCGGCCTTCCGCTGGACAAGTCCTACGGGAAGTGGACGTGGAGCGCAGAGGCGAAGGAATCACCTACGCTGCAATCTCGCGCGCTCGAGACCGTGCGTGGGTGGATGTCGAACAGCAAACCGCCCTTGATGATTCATCGACCGACTCCGTGGGGACCTGTTCCGCTCGACGGTATGCCGATCGACCTCACCCATGCCCAGCGCGCCGAGTACGAGACGGAGTGGGCCGAGTACGCCTACGAAATGGGATTGGCCCGCAAGAGTCGCAACATCGCGCGCGGCCGTGCGCTGGTTCTGCGCTACCGACAGAAAGCGGGCATGATCCGCGCCGAGTCGACGGCCCAGTGGGCGCAGGCGCAGGTCAAGGCAGGCAAGCAGGTGTTGGTGGCCGTCGAATTCGTCTCCACGGCAGGTGATCCACTGGTCGAGATGATCGAAGACGCCGGGATCTCGGTGGCAAAACTGTTCGGCGCGGTGCCGGACAAGGAGGGTCAACGTCTGCGGTTTCAACGCGGGGACGCACCGGTCATCGTCTTCAATGTCACGACCTCGATCTCGCTCCATGCCAACGAAGCACTCCCGGACGGCACTCACGCGTCCCCGTTGCCACGGACGGGAATCTTTCATCAACCGCGATACTCAGGGATCGCGGCAGAACAGACGTTCGGTCGGTCGCATCGCGACTACCAGACGTGCCCGTGGGTCATACCCTTCGGCGTGGGCACCAAGGAAGAGGACGTCGCCACGGTCATGTTGCGCAATCTCAATTCGGTCACAGGTCTGAAAGGTGGTGATCGATCCGGTCTGCGGTCGCTGTCCGAACTGCTCGGCGTCGAGTGGCTAGAGCCTGATGTCTTGACCTCGGAGGGTTGATCTTCCAACGACCGTCCAACGCGCACCAACGAACGGTTTCGGCGGTATGCCCCAATTCTACTCCACCAAAACCGATTCGGCTGACCGCTTCATTCCTTTCGGGACCTTGGGACTCAGGTATCTGTGACCAGACGTGGCAGACTCTTTCGAGTCGAGGTGCACCAGCCTCGAAACAGTGCCGAGAATGCGAGGGGTCCGATGCGCAATATCTACCGGTCATTGATGCGCAATGTCGGCCATACACAATGGTTCTCGGATCTCGGCAAGGATCTGGTTCCGCTCGATCGAGCAGTGCAGAGAGTGTCGGGAGGCAAGCTCTCGCTGGTCGGAGAGAACACCGTGACTCAGCTACTGCTCACCACGACGGGCCGTAAGACCGGCCGTTCTCGAACCACGCCACTCCTGTACGCACCCGACGGCGATGCGTTTGTCGTCGTCGGTTCGAACTGGGGGCAGGATACGCATCCAGCATGGACACTCAATTTGATGGCAAACCCCACCGCAATCGTGACAGTGAAGGGCGTCGAAATACCGGTCGGTGCGAGTCTGGCGGAGGGCGCCACGCGTAAGAAGCTGTGGGAGCTCGCGACCACCACGTGGCCGCCGTACGAAACCTACGCCGATCGAGCATTCGGGCGCCAGATCCGCGTATTTCGACTCCAACCTGTCAAATAACTGCTGCCGGGCGCAGGATGGGAAGGACCACCCTGCCGATCTCAGGAGCATTCGCGAATGTCCACAGCACTGACTCACGCAGAAGACACACAGATCACAGCTTCCAACGGGCGGATCGCACTGGAGCCGAACCCCCGCCGAATTCGAGCCTTCTTCGCTGGTCACGCCGTCGCAGACACCACTCGTTCGGTATACCTTTTCGAACGCGGCCGCCTGCCGATGTACTACATCCCCCTCGCGGACGTTCGTACCGAATTCCTCGTCCCGACGTCGACGACCACCCATTGCCCATGGAAAGGTGACGCCACCTACTGGACGATCGAGATCGGGGATCGCCGGGCCGAGGACGCCGTCTGGACCTACCCTGAACAGTTCGACGGTTCCCTGGATCTGAGTGAGTACGTCGCATTCTATTGGGATCGCATGGACGCCTGGTACGAGGAGGATCAACAGGTCTTTGTCCACGCCCGCGATCCATACGTACGTATCGACGCACTCCCCTCGTCCCGCCACGTCCGGGTTTTTGTCGGCGACGTACTGGTCGCCGAGACGAGACGACCCAGACTGCTCTTCGAAACCGGACTGCCCACGCGGTACTACATTCCGAGAATCGACGTTCACAGCGAGTACTTTGCGCCGTCCCCGACCACCACGGCCTGCCCCTACAAGGGCACTGCGTCGTATCTGTCGTTCACCGGCACAACCGAACTCGCTCCGATCGAGGATCTGGCGTGGTTCTATCCGTTCACTACCGCCGAAGCGTCCGGGATCGACGACCACGTGTCGTTCTATCCCGAACGCGTCGGCAAGATCCTGGTGGACGGTGCCGAAATCTGAAAGGTGCTGGAGCCGAGAAGGTGTGGGTGCCTACCCCACTGCAACAGGGGATTCCGGGATTCGCAGTTCAGCCGTCTCCAGTCGGCGATCATGCACCCACACCATCGCCGTTGCAACGGAGAAGACCAACCCGGCGATGCATACTCCGTTCCAGCCGTACGACTTCCACACCACTGACCCCACCGCCGAGCCCACGGCAGCACCGACGAAGTAGGTGGTCATGTACACGGAATTCACACGCGAACGCGCTTCGGGGACAAGGGCGTAGATCACGTTCTGGTTGCTGACGTGCACTCCCTGCAGCGCGAGGTCGGCAAGGACGATGGCAACGAGAAACCACACCACGTGGGTGGCACCGGCGACAAAGGGAAGCCACGACACCAAGAGAATCGCGATGGCGCCGCCGGTCGCCAGCTGACCCAATCCCCGATCGGCCAGTCTGCCCGCCACCGTCGCCATCAAAGCTCCCGCCACACCGAGTAGTCCGACCAAGCCGATTTGAGTGTCGCTGTAGCCGAATTCGCCGGACAGAAGAAAGGCCATCGTCGTGAAGACGGTGCTGACAGCAGCAAAAGCCAGTCCGCCCATGGCCGATCGGGTTCTCAGGCGCGGCAAGGTCGCAGCCAACTTCCCTACCGAAGCGAGCGTTGCGCGGTAGCTTGCCTTCGGGCGATCTGCGGAATCGGAAGGCAGAGATCGCCACAATGCCACGGCCATCACCACCATCAGCACCGCCGCAACCTTGTATACCGTCGACCAACCCCCCAATCCGGAGAGGACGCCGGCAACGCTGCGCGCCAGCAGGATTCCGATCAGCAGTCCACTCATGATCGTGCCGACCACCTGACCGGACCTCTCAGGTTCGGCCAGCGAGGCGGCAAACGGAATCAGCACCTGGGCGGCGACCGAAAAGACGCCAGCGACAGCGATTCCCACTGCCAGCGTGGCAAAGTTGGGCGCAAATCCGCTGACCGCTTGACCGGTCGCCGCCAGCAGCATGAGCCCTACCGTCAGCTTGCGTCGGTCCACCATGTCGCCCACCGGAACCAGAAGTATCAATCCGAGTGCATACGCGACCTGCGCGATGGTCACCGTCGCGGCCGCTGCGGAGGCCGACACATTCAGGTGATCTGCGATGGAATCGAGGAGTGGCTGGTTGAAATAGTTACCGCCCGCGCACAGGCCCGTCGCCGCAGCCATCAGCAGCACTATCGGTAGTCCGAGCCTCGGACGCGCGTCGCTTGAAATCATGTCGTCAAGCATGACCGCCTACACCGACGCGCGTCCAATAGATAGATATGCATGATCTATCTCCAGAAACGATAGATTGGTGCAATGGAACTACGTCACATCCGCTACGCCCTGGCAGTCGCGGAAGACAGACACTTCAGCCGAGCAGCGTCGCGGTTGCACGTTTCCCAGTCCGCCTTGAGTGCCCAGATCAGAGACCTCGAAAAGGAACTGGGCGTCGAATTGTTCAACCGGAACAGCCGAAACGTCGGCCTGACTGCTGCAGGCGAGGTTTTTGTCGCCCGCTCCCGCGAGGTACTCGGCGCCGTGTCGAGACTCGTCAGTGATGTCTCGGCACGGAGCAACGAGCAAGTGCGGTTGACGGTCGGCACCATCACCTCGGCGGGGCGCGTCGACGTCGGACGCGCGCTGGCAGATCTGACACGGCGCCACCCTGCAATCAACATCACCGCGCGACCGTACGGCAGTGAAGTAGTTATCGAAGGAGTCCGGTCCGGTGCAATCGACGTCGGCATTGTCGGATTGGCCGCAGGTCGCCTACCCAAGAGCTTTGCCGCCGCGCCGCTGTGGAGTGAACCCACCGCAGCGTTCGTTGCTCCCGACCATCCCTTTGCCCAGGCTTCGTCGATCAGGCTCGAAGACCTACGCGATCACACTCTCGTGGACTTCGCCTCCGGCAGCGAGGCCCGTGTCCAAACCGACCAAGCCTTCGCCGAATCACAGGTCCCTCGGGGAAAAACACTTGAAGCCAACTCGGTAGACCTGATCTGTTCACTGACCGCCAACGGCCTGGGCGTAGGTTTGCTCCCCCAGTCCATGAGCGCCCTGCACCCCGAATTGGTCTGTATTCCGATCACCGATGCGCCGCATCGGATCGTCCACGCAATCACCGAACCCACCCATTCGTCGGCACTCGCCCGCGAGTTCGTCGAACTACTCGCAGCGCAGTTCGCTACTTGAGCAGTTTCGACATTCGCCTGTCCGCCAACGGCTTACCGCCGGTCTGGCACGTCGCGCAGTATTGAAAAGAACGCTCCGCGAACGACACTTCGCGTACGACGTCACCGCACACCGGGCACGGAAGTCCGGTACGAGCATGCACTCGCATCCCCGAGCGTTTCTCACCCTTGAGCCGGGCCGCGTCCTGACCTTCCGAACGCTCGATCGCGTCGGCCAGCGTGGATCGCATCACGGCATACAACGTCGAAATCTGATCCGGCGTCAGCCGCGACGAGGTCGCGAAAGGCGAGAGTTTCGCGGTGTGGAGGATCTCGTCCGAGTAGGCGTTCCCGATACCGGCGATCAACGACTGCTCGACTATCGAGTTCTTGATCCGTGCCGACGTTCCGCCCAGAATCTGTGCGAACTCGGCTTCGGTCACGGCCATCGCGTCCGGCCCCAACCGGGCGATGCCCGGAACCTCCTGCGGATCGTTCACGACCCAGACGGCGAGGCGTTTCTTGGTGCCGGCTTCGGTGAGATCGAATGCCGGCGTCAACCCTTCGGGTGTGAAGAAATGAACGCGCAGCGCCAACGGCCCCTTCCCCGGCTTCGGCGGCGTCGCCGATGGATTGTCCAGCCAGCGCATCCAGCCGGCACGGGAGAGATGCGTGACCAACCACAACCCGTCGCAATCCAGAGCCAGATGCTTCCCGAAGCGGGCGGCGCCCGTGACGTCACGCCCCTGCAGAGCAGTGATCGGCGGATCGAAGGTCTTGAGCACACTCAATGCAGCGATGTCGACGCGTCCCACCACTGCGCCGACCGCGTGCTGACGAAGGAACCCTGCCAGCGCTTCCACCTCGGGTAGTTCAGGCATGGCAACAGACTAACGCCGACCACGGACACTCACAGCGCGCTCAGTCCGTTTCCGTCTGCAGCACCACCGAATGCCCACCGCGTGCCTTCGCGGAGTACATCGCCCGATCCGCTCGCCGCAGCAGGGTCGGGTAGGCGACCAGCGCATCATCCGCTGATTCGAAAGGCCCTGCGATCTTCGCGATTCCGACGCTCATCGCCACCTCGGGATGATCGGGCGAGGTGATCGTCGAACGGAGTAGCTCATGTTCGAGTCGATGGAACGAGCGTTGATCGACCGAATCGACGATGACGAACTCGTCGCCGCCTATCCGTGCGATCAAGGCCGCCGGGCCGGCGCATTCGACCAGTCTCGATCCGACTTTTTCGATCACAGCGTCACCGACGGTATGTCCGTACTCGTCGTTGATGGCCTTGAATCGATTGATGTCGACGGCGGCGACTACCAAGAGCGCCGAGTGCGTGTACGACCGCTCCAGCAACAGTCGCACTTCGTCGGCCAGTCCCCTCCTGTTGAGCAGTCCGGTCAGTGGGTCCAATTGCGAGTTCAACGCGTCGGTGCCGAGGATGGAGAAAATGAACTGACAGGCAAAGGGAATCACGTAGATTGCCGCGCCGACCAGTACTACCAACGCGACCAGAACCGGAATATCCACATCGTTTCCGACCACGGCCGTACGTGTCACGATGCCGATGACCACGACGAATACCCACAACATGTGAAGGCTCTGTATTCGAGCATTGTGGAAGAACGCGATGTATCCGCCGATCACCGAGAACATCACGGCGTGTGCCAGTGCTGCAAGCGGATTGGAGTACAGCAGCATTGCGGCCGCTATTCCCACTTCCGAGTAGAGCACAAAGGCGTAAGACCAGGAACGGGAGAGATTGCGCCTCGTCGAGAGGGCGACGGCCATCATCACGGTTATGACCATGATGACTGCGTTCGCGGTGCGCGCGTGCGAAGTGGTCGGGCCCTGTGGACTGAAGCGAGTGAGGAACATGATCACGGTGACCAGCACCAACGAGCAGACGACGAGAAACCGCGAGGCGACGGTCAACCCTTTGTCCGCGAGATAGCGATTGAAGGTGTCGAATTGGTCCGGACGCCGATACCAATCGACAAGTTGAGAAGAGATCAGCCGGAACGCGGGACCCGAGAGCGGTCGTCGAGACGCCACGGCGTCCGAACGCTCAACACTCTCGGCAGATTCCATAGGGTCAGGGTAATCCAGTCAACTCCCCGCAATCAGACAATTTTCACTGTTTGCCGTCCCACATCACAACCTGATCGCCGCCGGCGGCCTTCGCGCGGTACATCGAGGCATCGGCTACTCGAAACAGTTCCGTCAACTCCTCGTCGGAAATAATCGACGACCATTCGGCAGAGGTGATCGCGACTCCGACGCTGGTGGTCACTACCGGATCACGATCGTCGATTCGCAAGTGCCTTCGCAGATTGTCTTCGAACGCAGGCGCTGCGCCGACGTCTATCGTGTCTACCAACACGAACTCGTCCCCACCGAATCTGGCGAAGAGCGCCTTCTCGCCGCCGCACCACCGCAGTCGATCAGCAATCTGGCGAAGTACGAGATCGCCTTCCTCGTGCCCCTGTGAGTCGTTGACGCTCTTGAACGAATCGACATCGACAATCGCGACGACATACGACGACTTGCTCGACGCATGCCCCGTCGCCCCCATTTCGACAACAGCTCGCTGCAGCCCGCGCCGATTCAGAAGCCCTGTCAACGGATCCACATCCGAACTGTCCGCGTCGGAGCCGAGAAGTGAGAGGACGAACTGGCAGGCGAACGGGATGACCACGATCCCGGTGGCGATGATCAGGCACAGTGCTGTGGCCAACGCAGGATCCGCGTAGACCGCAACCTTTCGGCCGACCACTGCCAGAACCACGATGGACAGCGCGATGTGAACCGCCTGGAGTCTCGCGTTGTGAAAGTACGCGATGTAGCCACCGATCAGTACGAAGAGCACACACTGGATCAACCCGATGAAAGGGTCGTTGTTCAAGAACACACCGACGAATACGCCGACCTCGCAGTAGGCGACAAAGAAGTACGACCACCGACGCGTGATTTCGGGCAGAAGGCAGAAGAGCACGATCACCGCAATCGTGACGGCGATGATAACGGCGTTGACGACGCTGGTGACGTGGTTGTGCACGCCCGCGTCGCTGAAGCGCAGCAGAGTCATCGCAATGATGACCGTCGTCAGCGAGCCGATGACCAGCAATCGGACAGCTAGCTCCAGGCCCTTCGTGGCGAGGTATCGATTGAAACTGTCGAATTGATCAGGACGCCGATACCACTGAACCAGAAGGTCGAAAGCCGACTTCACAGCTGATTTTTCACGGCCACGCGGCGCGGGCAGAATCGACTGCAGTCGGTCCTGCCCGAACGATGTCATGCGCAGATCATAGGTGCGCAGACCGTCGTTCGGGATCAAGAGTGCAGGATCGAGGCGGCAAATTCAGGGTCGGTTGTCAGCGCCGAACGAGGTACGTATCCATGATCCAACCGTGCTTCTCACGCAACTCCGCCCGGCGAGCGACGATCCGATCTTCGACGTCACGCAGTTTGCCGGAAATCAACTCCTCGTCCGGGGTCCCGAGGTACGCGCCCCACCAGATCTCGGCGTCGTTTTCGCTTACCTGAGTGAAGGTGCAATGCGCGTCGAGCATCACGACGGCATTGTCCACGCCGTCGGGCAATCCCTCGGCCAGTTTGCGGCCGGTCGTGATGTGGATGGGTTCGCCGATTCGGTTCAGGACGATCCGGTGCTGTGCAGCCAGCGACTGCACGCTGGTAATTCCCGGGATGACGGAGTAGTCGAACGAAACTCTCCCGCGAGCGAGCACGCGCTCGACGATCCGCAGAGTGCTGTCGTAGAGGGAAGGGTCACCCCAGACGAGAATCGCGCCGACGCCAGGTTCGGCCGCGAATTCCGCTTCGAATTTCGCGGCCCGACGCTCGTGCCAGTCCTCGACGACTCCCTCGTAATCGGTGGGGGTTCGGTCCCGCGGCGGGTCCGTGATCTCGACCACCTTGTAGTCGAGGTGAACGTGCTCGTCGAGAATGCCGGTGCGCAAGTCGACCAGGGCCTGCTTCTCGTCACCCTTTCCGATGATGAAGAACGTATCGGCCCTGTTCATGGCCTTGATCGCCTGAACCGTCACCTGGTCGGGATCACCAGCACCGATACCGATCACCAAGAGTTCGCGCATGTGCCGAGGCTATATTGCCGTGCGCCTTTATTAACCGCCGGAGGTTAATAAAGGCGCACAGCAGGGCAGGCCCTAGACTGATCCCCGTGACTGTCTCCACTGCTTACGAAGACCTCCTCCGGCTCGTCATGGAGACGGGTACCGCCAAATCCGATCGAACCGGAACCGGCACCCGCAGCATCTTCGGTCACCAGATGCGTTTCGATCTTGCCGACGGCTTTCCGCTCGTCACCACCAAGAAGGTCCACCTCAAGTCGATAGTCAACGAACTCCTGTGGTTCCTGCGCGGCGACTCCAACGTGGCGTGGCTGCACGAGCACGGCGTCTCCATCTGGGACGAGTGGGCCGACGAGAACGGTGAACTCGGCCCCGTCTACGGCGTCCAGTGGCGTAGCTGGCCCACCCCTTCGGGCGAGCACATCGACCAGATCACGCAGACCGTCGAGACTCTGCGCTCCAACCCCGATTCGCGGCGGATCATCGTTTCGGCGTGGAACGTCGCCGACATTCCGCAGATGGCCCTGGCGCCGTGCCACGCTTTCTTCCAGTTCTACGTCGCCGACGGCAAGCTCTCCTGCCAGCTGTACCAGCGCAGCGCCGACATGTTCCTCGGCGTTCCGTTCAACATCGCCAGTTACGCGCTGCTCACCCACATGATGGCCCAGCAGGCCGGACTCGACGTCGGCGAGTTCGTCTGGACCGGCGGCGACTGCCACATCTACGACAATCACGTCGACCAGGTGACCGAGCAGCTCGGCCGCGAACCGCTGCCGTTGCCGACCCTGAAGCTGAACAAGCGCGACTCCATCTTCGACTACACCTTCGAGGACGTGGAGATCGTCGACTATCAGCACCACCCCGCGATCAAAGCCCCGGTAGCGGTCTGACGATGACCGATCGCACAGTCACCCTCATCTGGGCGCAGGCCCACGGCGGCGTCATCGGCGCCGACAACTCGATCCCGTGGCGCGTGTCCGAGGACATGGCTTACTTCAAACGCGTCACCATGGGCCATCCGGTAATCATGGGGCGGCGCACCTGGGACTCCATTCCATCGAAGTTCCGTCCGTTCAGCGGGCGTCGGAACATCGTCGTCACACGCGATCCGCAATGGCACGCCGAAGGCGCCGAGGTGGTCCGCAGTCTGGACGTCGCCGTGGCGTTGCCGGACGGTGACGTCTTCGTCGTCGGCGGCGGGCAAATTTATTCGGCTGCACTGCCATTCGCAACGCATCTACTGGTGACCGAGATCGACCTCGACATCGCCGGTGATGCTTTTGCTCCCGAGATCGGCCCCGAATGGAACCTGAAATCCGACGAGCCCTGGCAGACCTCGGAGAAGAGCGGCCTGCGCTTCCGCTGGTTGGAGTACACGCGCTGACCGACTTCCGCCGATAACGAGGCACCTCGCGAGTGAGTCGGTCATACTCCAAGAAGGACATTCACCGCTTCCGAGAGGTCTTCGATGGACAAGAAGTCACTGACCGCTCTCGCTCGCCAACAGTTGAAACTGGCGGGCTCGGCGACCAGCGGTCGCAGTTCACAAACCGTCTACGGCGGCCACCAGCGCAGCCTGCGACAAACGGTGATCGCGCTGAGCGCCGGCAAGAGCCTCGCCGAACACGACAGTCCGGGCGAAGCCACATTGTTGGTACTGAGCGGGAAGCTGAATCTTGTATGTGGGAGCGACCAGTGGAAAGGATCCACGGGTGATTTCCTGACCGTCCCGGCCGACCGGCACAGCGTCGAAGCGCTCGAAGACGTTGCATTTCTACTGACCGTCGCCATGAAGGGCTGAAATCGGTAGCGTCTTCCGCGTGAGCGAAACCGTGATCGAAGTGTCCGTCGTCGCAGCCCCGTCCGTACTCTGGCCCGCGCTGCGCGACCCGTCGCTGATTCGACGTTGGTTCGGCTGGGAGTACGACGGACTCGACGACGAAATCACCCAGATCTACTCCACCGCTGAGGCCGACCCCGAAGCGTTGACGCTGAAACTCGGAAACGGCGACCGTTTCTCACTTCGCGGACAGGACGGCAAGACGGTCGTCCGCATCGATCGGCCGGCCAAATCTGCCGACGACGACTGGTACGACGACATCACCGAGGGCTGGACGACATTCCTCCAGCTGCTCAGATTCGCAGTGGAGCACCACGGACTGGCCGAGCGTAAAACCATTTATCTCGACGGCCTTCTGCTCCCCGGTGAGAACGTGGCAAGCGTCCTCGGGCTCACCAAAATCGAATTGGAAGCGGGAAGTCGGTACGCGGTGACAATCGCTCCCGGCGACTATTTCGAAGGCGTCGTCGACTACGTCACTGACCACCAATTCGGGTTGACAGTCGAGGATCTCGGCCCTGGCCTGCTGTCTGTCGCCACCCAGTCGGTGACGGCGCAGCGGCCCGACGGAGGCATGTCCATCCTGCTGACCACCTACGACCTGAGCGATCACGAGTTCGACGAGATCAAGCATCACTGGTCGTCGTGGTGGGAAGGTCGCCGCCGGGAGAGCTGACGTTCGGTGAGGCGATATGCTTCGACCATGGTCGAAGCTTCGGGTCACAGTCCGGCACGTACGTTCGGCGAGTTGCTCGACCGCCTGGGCGATTCCAATGCCGACATACCGACACTCCACCGCCTGCTCGAGGCGGTCCTGGTGGTCGGCTCCGGCCTGGACCTCGACCTGACGCTTCAACGGATCATCACCTCTGCGACAACGGTTCTGGATTGCCGCTACGGCGCCCTGGGGGTCGCGGCGCCGGGGGGCGGGCTCTCGGAATTCGTGTACGAGGGAATCTCCGGGTCCCAACGCGCGACCATGGGACATTTCCCCGAAGGTCATGGCGTGCTGGGTGTTCTGATGAATCACCCGCAGACTTTGCGTGTGGCCCATCTCGGCGACCATCCCGAATCGGTGGGATTCCCCGCAAATCATCCACCGATGGAGAGCTTCCTCGGAGCGCCGATCATGATGCGGGGAAAGGTGTTCGGAAGCATCTACCTGACCGAGAAACGGGGACAGGCCGAGTTCACCCAGGAAGACGAGGTCATTCTCGAAGCCCTCGCCATCGCAGCCGGTATCGCTGTGGAAAACGCCCGACTGTTCGAGCAGTCACGAACTCGTGAAAGATGGCTCACCGCAACATCTGCCATCCGCTCGCGGTTGCTGGCCGGTGACTCGCTCGAGGACGGCCTGCAACTTCTTGCCAGTCGCGTTCGGGACCTGACCGGCGTCGACGACGTGATCGTGGTGATCTGCGAGAACGGCTACGCACAGGTTCACGCCGCGGCCAGCGCCCGGACCACGTCACGTGGAGTCAGAATCCCGGCGACCACTTATCCGTTCGACGTGGTGCGGAGCACTCGAAAGCTACAGGTACTCACCACTTTAGGCGCACTCACCGAACTGGTGCCGTCGGCTGGGAGTGCGGTCGTGGCACCGATGTGCGTCGCCTCGGGTGTAGTCGGCGCGGTCATCGTGGCGTCGAATTCCACCAACACACACTGGGATCACGACGAACTGACCCGGATCGAGTCGATGGCCGAACTCGGCTCCGTTGCAATCGAGTTCGACGAGAAACAAAAGGCGCAACGCCTGTTGTCCGTTCTCGCCGACCGCGACCGCATCGCACGAGACCTGCACGACAACGTCATCCAGCGACTGTTCGCGAGCGGAATGAGCCTGCAGAGCACGCTTCCGGACGAGACCCTCCCGGAGTCGGCGCGCGCGATTGTCAAACGATCCCTCGAACAGCTCGACAAGACAGTCCGCGAGATCCGGACAACCATCTTCGATCTGCAGACTCCCACAGCCACCGATTCGTCGAGCCTGCGCCGACGCCTCCTCGATGTCATCGGCGACGCCACCGCACAGTCCGCTGTGACCCCGAGCGTCCAATTCTCCGGCGCCATCGACACTCTGGTGAATCCCGGGATCCACCAGCACGCCGAAGCCGTGCTGCGTGAGGGGTTGAGCAACGTCCTTCGGCATGCACACGCACGCCACATCACCATCGCTGTCACCGCGGACGTCGAATTTGCGATCACGATCGAGGACGACGGCGTCGGACTCCCCTCCGACTTCCACAAGAGTGGACTGCACAATCTGGAGCGCCGCGCCGAACATTGCGGCGGTACGTGCACGATCGTCAATCACGATCCGAGCGGTGCACGCCTGCTCTGGCGAGTACCGCTCGGTCGCACCAACTCGAATCGACCGAAATCCGGTCGTTAGATCCTAGCGACTGCCGCTACGGATTTCGGTCGCCAGCACCGCAGCCTGAGTACGACGCTGCATGCCCAGCTTCGAGAGCAGACGCGTCACGTAGTTCTTGACCGTCTTCTCCGCGAGGAACAATCGCGCGCCGATCTCCCGGTTGGTGAGCCCTTCTCCGATGAGGTCGAAGACTGCTCGCTCCTGATCGGAAAGTTCGGCCAACGGATCAGCTGTACGGTCGCTGCGGATCCGCTGCATCAGCGCCTCGGTTGCACGACTGTCGAGCAGTGAACCGCCACGCCCGACTGTGCGGACTGCAGCGACCAGATCGGTTCCGAGAATCTGCTTGAGGACGAATCCCGAGGCGCCCGCCATGATCGCGTCGAGCAACGCCTCGTCGTCGGCGTACGACGTGAGCATCAGGCAGCGGAGGTCGGGAAGCATCGAGCGGAGTTCTCGGCACAGTTCGACGCCGTTGCCGTCAGGCAAGCGTACGTCCAGAACAGCGACGTCGGCGTTGCTCTGCGGTACCGCAGCCAGCGCTTCCCCCACGGACGCCGCCTCGCCCACCACCACGAAGTCCTCGACCCCACCGAGTAGGTCGAACAATCCGCGTCTGACGATCTCGTGATCGTCGACCAGGAATATCCGCGTTGTCATCGAACCCCTCCAAAAGACATCTCACGTCGAACGGTACCGGAGACGGTGGACTCAGAACTCATGGAATGCATTCTCTTCACTTGTTGACGTGCCGGACGATGAGAACCGGGCAATCCGCGGTGTGCAGGAGCGCCCGACTGGTCGATCCGAGGAGCATTCCTGCGAATCCGCCGCGCCCGCGACTGCCGACGACTATCAACTGCGCCGTCTCCGCGTATTCGCTCAGGACTCGGACCGGACGGTCACGCGCGACGACTCTTTCGACGACGACGTCCGGGTAACGCTCGGTGAATCCGGCCAATTGCTCGGCGAGGACAACTTCCTCGCCCGTCTGGATGCTGCTCCACAGGGGGTCGTCGGGGGTGGCGCCCAACGAGGGCTGCACACTCACGTCGCTCCACACGTTGACGGCAATCAAGGTGGCGCCCCGCGCGGAGGCCTGCTCGAAAGCGTGCTCGACTGCCTCGATGCTGCTTTCTGATCCATCGACACCGACGACGACGGGGCCCTCGGTCGGCGGTCGACCGTCGAGCGTCCGTCCTCGGACAACTGCAACCGGAGATTCGCCGTGCGAGACAACCGAGACCGTCGCAGAACCGACGACCAATCCGGTGAATTCGCCGTGCCCGCGAGGGCCGAGCGCAATGATGTACGCGCCCTTGGACAATTCGATCAGGCGATCGGAGACGCTGCCGTCGAGTAGTTCGGTGACGATCTCGAGGTCGTCGTCGATGCTTTGCCGCGCGAGGATCTGTGCGCTGTCCAGACGAGCGGTGGCAGTGCGCCGCAGTTCGTCCTTGAAGCTCTCGGCGAGGTAAGGCTCGGAGTAGTAGAAGGCTGGGATGTGCACCACCGTCGCGATGTGGAGCGGTCGACCGAGCGCCACCGCGGTCCTCGCCGCCCAGACGACAGCCGACGACGCCGATTCCGAACCGTCTACCGCTACGACGACGGGTTTGGTTGCACTCATGTTCGTCCCTCCACAATCGACCACAGAATCTCTTCGCCCTCACACTATTGCCCAATGACCTCAAAAAGGATTCATCAGCCGACGCGAGTCCCGAATCGGACATTGGGTGTTCGGGTGGACTGCGGCAACGGCCCCGCCAACATCCCTTTCGGGCGTCAACGAGGCCACCGGTGCCGGATTCGCACGCAAACCCTGGCTACTCGATCCACGTTAGGTGAAGAACCCGACCGGTCAGAAGTGAAAAAAGTCCTGTCAACAAGCGCCCAAAATCGGGTTTCGTACGCAGGAGATCCCGAACCACCTGCTCTGCTGTGCGCCTTTATTAACCGCCGGCGGTTAATAAAGGCGCACGGCAGGGTCAGTCACAAATCTTGCGGAACTTCTCGATCAGCTGCACTCGGCCGTTGCGGTCGGCCGCCAACGGCGTGACGTTGAGCGTCGTGACACCGGCTTCGGCGAAGGCTGCGACGCGTTCCTTGACGTAGCTCTCGGGACCGATCAACGACACTGCGCGAACCAGTTCGTCCGGCACTGCTGCTGCGGCTTCGTCCTTCTTGCCCGCGAGGTAGAGATCCTGGATCTTCTCGGCGGCCTCTTCGTAGCCGTAGCGCACCGCGAGATCGTTGTAGAAGTTCTTGCCCTTGGCGCCCATGCCACCGATGTAGAGCGCAAGGCTCGGGCGTACCCAGTCGAGCATGTGGTCGACGTCGTCACCGATGGCCAGTGCCGGCGACGCGTACACCTGAAGCTCACCGAGGCTCGGATCGCGCTTGGCCTTGCCCTTGGCGATCGGCTCACCCCACACGCTTGCTGCCTTCTCCGGATGGAAGAAGATAGGTTCCCAGCCTTCGGCGATTTCCGCCGTCAGCTCGACGTTCTTGGGTCCGAGCGAAGCGATCAGGATCGGGATGCGCTCACGCACAGGATGATTGATCAGCTTGAGCGGCTTTCCGAGTCCGGTGCCCTTCTCGGCGGGGAGGGGAACCTGGTAGTACTTGCCCTGGTACTCGACCTTCTCGCGGCGCCATACCTGACGGCAGATCTCGACGACCTCACGTGTGCGTCCCAGCGGAGCGTCGTACTTGACGCCGTGGAACCCCTCGATCACCTGCGGTCCGGAAGCGCCCAGTCCCATCACGAAGCGACCGTTGGAGACGAAGTCCAGGCCAGCCGCCGTCATGGCGGTCAACGAAGGGGTACGGGTGTAGATCTGAAAGATTCCCGAAGCGAGTTCGATGGTCGACGTCTTGGCCGCCAGGTAACCGAGCTGGCTGACGGCGTCGAAGGAATACGCCTCCGGGACGAAGGCGATGTCGAGGCCCGCCTTCTCCAGGTCACCGACCTCTTCGACGGTTTCGGCGAACCCGCCGCTGTAGTTCAAACCCATACCGATACGCACGTTGTAACCCCAATCCTGACGATTGCTGCCGTGTGCGACGCGCACACGAGCAGTGGTACTCCCATCGAACACTTACTCACATCGAACACTACGGAACCTGAGTCCGCATTCATGTGACTACCCCGTTCATATTCGATGACCGAAATGAACGGGGTAGTGGGAGAGCCTGTCGAGGGTCAGGATTCTTCGGGGCGAACCACCATGACGGGGCACTTGGCCGAAGCGATCAGGGTGTTGCTGGTCGAGCCGAGCAACATGCCGCGGAATCCACCGCGACCACGGCTTCCGACTACGACGAGCTGCGCTTTTGCCGACCAGTCCAGCAGCCGTCCGCGTGGGTTGTCGAGGTATACCTCGCGCCGGACCTTCACGTCCGGGTATTGCTCGGACCATCCGGCCAAGCTCTCGCTGAGTACCGCGTGCTCTTCCTCTTCGAGAGACTGCGGGGCAAGCGCAGCGGCCCTCGGGTCTTCGAATGCCGCACTGCCGAGGTCACTCCACACGTGCAACGCCACCAACTCGACTCCGCGGAACGACGCTTCCTCGAAAGCCGCACCGACGGCCTGGGCGCTCAACGCGCTGCCGTCGACGCCGACCACTACGGGTCCTTCCGAGGGCACCGCACCATCGCGGTCCCGAACGACGATGACCGGACACTTGCCGTGACTGGCCACACCGACCGCGGTATTGCCGAGGACTGCTGTCGCCGCCTTGCCTGACGCCGACGCACCGACGACTACCCGCCTGGCTTGTGCCGAACTCTCGATCAGCCACTGAGTTGCGCTGCCGATGGCGATTTCGGTGTGAACTTCGAGTTTCGGATCGATCTCACGGGCGAACTGTTCCGCCTCCGCCAAGATCGCTTTTCCGGCCTCTTCGACCCATTCGTACACCCCACCCGCGTCGACGTACGGTCCGCCGAAACCGTAAGGCGCGAAGTCGAGAGCGTGGATGATGTCGAGTCGCAATTCGCGCTGGGCGGCGATTTTCGCGGCCTCGCGGAGCGCTGTGGACGCAGTGTCCGAACCCTCGACTCCGACAACAACACTGTTATGTTCGCGTGAACTCATGTGCCCACCTTCCTGAAGAAGTAACCGAGCCACTTTCACTCTAACCATCCCACTTGTCCGGGTTTTTTGGGGTCGCTCCCTCTTCATTTCGGGGACTTAGGTCCCCGAAACTGTTGACGGATAGGACAATTAGCAGAGAAATCAGGACCAGGTGTGAACAGGATCTCCCGTCCGCATGTTCTCCACGTAACCGCGGAGCATTCCGGTGAGCGCAGTCGAGCGGTCCGCGCCCGAGGCCTCCGCGTGCGCCACTTGCTCGCGTTGCCAGGCGGCACCGGTCTGCCGATTCATGCACCGCCCTTCGATCACGCCGAGGTACCGATCGCGGGCCGCGGCGGACAATCCGAAGTCGGCCAAACCCTCGTCCGCCAACGGCAGCAGCCTTCGCAGGACCAACTCGTCGGCACCGACCCAACCGATCTCCGGCCAGTACAGGGTGGCGTCGAGTCCGTACTTGGCGCCGATGTGCAGGTTCTCTTCTGCCGCATGGAACGACATGTGTGACCACAGTGGCCGCTCCGCGTTCACCAATGCGCGAACGGTTCCGTAGTAGAAGGCCGCATTGGCCATGATGTCGACGACGGTCGGCCCGGCCGGCAGCACCCGATTCTCGATACGCAAGTGCGGCTTGCCATCCGAGCAGTCGTAGACAGGCCGATTCCAGCGATAGACCGTGCCGTTGTGCATCTGAAGCTCGCTCAACTCCGGAACCCCGCCCGCCGCGAGCACTTCCAGTGGATCGGTGTCCGAGACATCAGGGAGCAGCGCCGGGAAGTACCGTGAATTCTCCTCGAACAGGTCGAGAACCGAATGGATCCACCGCTCACCGAACCACACTCGCGGTCGCACACCTTGGTTCTTGAGCTCGAAAGTTCGGGTGTCCGTTGCCTGTTCGAAGATCGGAATGCGTGATTCGTGCCAAAGCGCCTTCCCTGCCAGGAAAGGAGAATTGGCCGCAAGCGCCACCTGTACTCCGGCCAGACACTGCGCGGCATTCCAGTGCGCTGCGAATTCTTCCGGCGCGACGCGCAGGTGCAACTGCATGGACGTACAAGCCGCCTCCGGCACCACCGAATTGGTGTCGGCCCGAAGGATTTCCACGTCGCCACCGGGTAGCGCGACACCTTCGACGTCGAGTTCGATGTCCTCTCCTCGCGCGGCAAAAATTTGCTCGTTGAGCAATTCGTAGCGCGGGTTGGCGGTGATCCACTCACGATCGAGATGCTCGAGCTGCAGTGTCGGCAGCATCCCGATCATCACCATCTCGGCGTCGTGCGCGTGGATTCGCGCGTCTGCGACGTCGAGGGACGCCCGCAGTTTCTTCTCCAATTCGAAAGTCGCATCACCGGTGAGTGGGCCGGGCTCGACGTTCATCTCGACGTTGAACTGTCCGAGCTCGGTTTGGAAAACCGCAGAGTCGTCGATGGATGCGAGCACTTCACGGTTGGACATCGCGGGCGTCATGTCGCCGGTCACGAGGTTGAACTCGATCTCCATGCCCAACAGCGGAGCGGGCTTGTCGACGGCGTCTCGGAAGTCACCACCGTCGAGCATCTGCTTCATGGCGTCGACGCACGAGCGCACCTTCTTACGAAAGAGCCTACGGTCGGCTCTGGTGAATTCTCGCGCCGTGACCTCTGCACCCATTGCGCATTCCCCCTTCGACGATCAACGTCACTGAAGGCTATCCGTCCGGTGTCACCGACAAACGAGAACTGCGGTGGCACCGGGAAGAATTTCCCGACGCCACCGCAGTTCTCCGAAAGTTTCTTCTACGAGTTGTCGACCCAGGTGACAGCTACGCCGCGAGCCTGCAGCCACGCTGCGGGATCG
Organism: Rhodococcus sp. MEB032; assembly: GCF_030208925.1. Lineage (NCBI taxonomy): Bacteria > Bacillati > Actinomycetota > Actinomycetes > Mycobacteriales > Nocardiaceae > Rhodococcus > Rhodococcus sp. MEB032. The sequence goes on along the minus strand of NZ_JARVSY010000006.1, from coordinate 60,885 downwards.
ACCTTTGCGCCGTTCTCGGCAACCTCGAAGTGCAGGTGCGGGCCGGTGGACTGGCCACGGTTACCCACGGTGGCGATCTGCTGGCCGGCGTTGACGCGCTGGCCGACGTTGACCTGGTAGTCGTTGACGTGGCCGTACGTGGTGACCGTGCCGTCGTCGTGCTGGACGCGGACCCAGAGGCCGAAACCTGACGCCGGGCCGGCGTCGATGACCTGGCCGTCGGCTGCAGCCAGAATCGGCGTACCGATCGGAGCCGCGATGTCGAGGCCGCCGTGGTGTGCTCCCCAGCGCGAACCGAAGGTGGAGGTCAGCGTTCCGGACACCGGCTGCACGGTACGAGCTGAGGTGCCGGGGTTGATCCCAGCGAGGAATTGCTGTGCCTGCGTGTTGAGGTCGGCAGCAAAATCGGGAAGCTCGGGGATGTCGAGAGCCGGAAGTGCCGCCAATTCAGCCGGAACGACAACGCCCTCGGGGAGCAGACCCTGCGGGATTTCGATGCCGGCGATGGTCTGTGTTGCCGGCGCCGCAGCAGCGGTTCCTGCGCCCATCTGGCCTGCACCGACGAGGAGCGCACCGGTAGCCGCAGCTACGACACCTGCCTTGACACCGGCACCAGGGCCAGCCGACGGGGTGCGGTGGCGGCCGCTTGCTGCCTCGGGATCGATCTCGAAGACAACATCGTCATTGCCCGTGCGGTGGTGGTTTCCCACAGTGTGTACTCCGTCAGTCGTCGGCGTGCAGCGTCCTTCTGATGAAGCCCGCTCCTCTGTCTGCCGAAGAATGTAACAGTTTGATCAAGGCGGCCGCCACCGTTACCCGATCTTGACCAAAACTATTTCTCGCCGTTCTGTCGGCTGGCGTCCAGTTCTGACTTGAATGCGTCGTATCGTGCCCGGTGAGCGGGTCGACGCCGGATGATCGCCCACGCGATGCCCAGAACCACGAACCAGATCGGCGTGACGAGAAGTGCCTGCAGGGTGTCGTCCTTGGTTGTCAGTGCCCAGAGAATGAAGACGAAGAACGCGAGCACGACCCAGCACATCACGATGCCGCCGGGCATCTTGAACTTCGACGCCTCGTGCAGGTGCGGACGACGCTTCCGGTACACCATGTAGCTCGCCAGGATGATCGTCCACACGAACATGAACAGCAGCGCCGAAATGGTCGTGACGACGGTGAAGGCCTCGATCACGGAATCGCCCGAGAACAGCAGGATCAACGACGCCAGCAGGAAGATGCACGAGAACATCAGGGCGTTCGCGGGGACCTTGCGTGAGTTCAGCTTGCCGAGGGCCCTCGGTGCGTCGCCTTCCTGCGCAAGGCCGAACACCATGCGCGAGGTGGAGTAGATACCCGAGTTGGCCGAAGATGCAGCGGAGGTCAGCACGACGAAGTTGATGACAGATGCAGCGATGCCGAGGCCGGCGAGTGTGAACATGGCGACGAACGGACTCTTGTCTGCGCTGATTTCACGCCACGGAGTCACCGCGATGATCACGGTCAGTGCAACGACGTAGAACAGCAGGACACGAATGGGGATGGAGTTGATGGCCTTCGGCAGGTTCTTCTCCGGGTCCTTCGCCTCGGCTGCCGTCGTACCGACGAGCTCGATACCCACGAAGGCGAACACGGCGATCTGGAAGCCGGCGACGAAGCCCATGAATCCGGTCGGGAACATCCCGCCGTCGTTCCAGAGGTTGTCGATACCGGAGGTGGCACCGTTCGGCGCCGTGAACCCGGAGACGACCATGACGATGCCGACGACGATCAGGCTGACGATGGCGATGATCTTGATCAGCGCGAACCAGAACTCGGTTTCACCGAAGGCGCGAACGGTCGGGAGATTGAGGAGCAGCAGCGCCGCGATCGTCAGCAAAGCAGGAATCCACGCCGCGAGCCCTGGCCACCAGTACTTGAAGTACCCGGAAATCGCGATGACGTCCGCGATGCCGGTGACGATCCAGCAGAACCAGTAGGTCCAGCCGGTGAAGAATCCCGCCCAGGGGCCCAGCAGATCCGCGGCGAAGTCGGAGAACGACTTGTACGCCATGTTCGAGAGCAGCAGCTCCCCCATCGCCCGCATGACGAAGAAGAGCATGAATCCGATGATCATGTACACGAAGATCACGGAGGGCCCGGCGAGCGAGATCGTCTTGCCCGATCCCATGAACAGTCCGGTGCCGATGGCACCACCGATGGCGATCAGCTGGATATGCCGGTTGGACAGCTGACGTGAGAGGTGGGGGTCTTCGCCGGACGGCTTCGTCAGGTCTGGTGTATTCGCGTGGTCGGACACGGAGGATCCCCCTCGTCATACGGTTCATCCGGGGCATCGAAATTGTGCCCGTCGGGGGAACCTCGGAAAATGTGCTCTCTCAAAGTACGCGTGCACTGGCTCACATCACGCATCGGAAAGCGGACGCCGATAACCTGTCGAGGTGAACACTGACAGCACGGCCCATCAAGACGGACATATCGCCGCGACGCTGTTCGATTTCTCCGGAACCCTCTTCCGATTGGAGGAGAGCGACGATTGGACCGAGCACCTCGTCGATCACCAAGGCGATCCGCTCGACGTGCACGCTCAAGCCGAGCTGATGCGTCGGATGACCGCGCCGGTGGGCAGAACCGTGGAGATGGACGAAGCGGGGATCTACGCGTGGGAGAACCGCGACCGGGATCCGAAGTTGCATCGTCAGGCTTACCTCGACGTGTTGAGTAAGTCCGGGGTGCCCGATCCGGTTCGGGCCGAAGCTTTCTACGCCCTGCTGGTCGATCCGGATCAGTGGTCGCCGTACCCGGATACCGGCGAGGTCCTGAAGTCACTGTCGGAGAAGGGCATACGCACTGCCGTCTTGAGCAACATCGCCTTCGACATCCGTCCGGCGTTCGCCGACCGCGGCTGGGACGTCTGGGTCGACGAGTTCGTTCTCTCGTTCGAGGTGGGTGCAGTCAAGCCCGAACCGGCGATCTTCGAGTACGCCCTCGCACAACTCGATGTGGATGCGGCGCAGACTCTGATGGTCGGTGACAGCGACATCGCCGACGGCGCTGCCCGTGACGTCGGTTGCCAGTTCGCACTCGTCGATCCCCTGCCGACGACCGAACGCCCGCACGCGCTACTCGACGCAGTGCGGAAGTTCGGGCTTCTGTAGGGAGCGCTCAGACACCTTCGGTGAGTTCGCGCAACGACGCGTAGCGCTCGCGCACGTGGGGAGCTGGTTCGGCGTCGAATCGTCGCCCTTCCGGTTTCGGCCACACCGGCGGCTGCGTGTCCCCGGACAGTGCCCATGCTGCTTGCCTGCATGCCCCTTCGGCGACGTACTCACCCGGAGCAGGGATCACGACCGGCACTCCGAGAATTGCCGGCGCGATCTCACAGAGAGCGCGCGACTTCGCTCCGCCTCCCACGAGGAGAACTCGCTTCACCTGGACGCCTTGGCGAACCAGGTCGTCGACGCCGTCGGCCAAGCCGCACAGGAGCCCTTCGATTGCGGCTCGTGCAAAGTGCGCAGGCGTCGAGTTCTGCAGCCGGAATCCGTGCATGGCCCCCGTGGCGTCAGGGCGGTTGGGCGTCCGTTCACCCTCGAAGTACGGAATCATGACCAGCCCGTCGTTTCCGAGGGGCGCCGTCGACGCCAACCGCGACAGTTCGGCGTGATCGACACCGAGAATGGACGCCGTCGCATCAAGAATGCGCGCGCCGTTGAGAGTGCACACCAGCGGCAAGTGCAGGCCGGTTGCGTCCGCGAATCCTGCCACGTTCCCGCCGGGATCATGCGTGGGGGTGGCCGATACAGCCGAGACGACGCCGGATGTTCCGATCGAGATGATCACGTCACCGGGAACTGCCCCCAAACCCAGTGCGGCTGCGGCATTGTCACCGGTGCCAGGCCCGACAATACCTCCGGAACGTGTACTTCCGATCTTTTCGTTCGGCGATGCAACTCGGGGAACATGCGGGGTTCGACCGCGAAATGCCAACGCCAGCAAATCTTTACGATATTCGCGCGTCGAGGCAGCATAATAGCCGGTTCCACTGGCGTCGCCCGCGTCGGTGGCAAGCTCCTCGATTGAGCCGGACCCACCCAACTTCCAGGACAACCAGTCATGCGGAAGACACACCGCGGCAGTGCGATCGGCGTTGCCGGGTTCGTGATCTGCGAGCCATCGAAGTTTGCTTGCCGTGACCGCGGCAACCGGAACTACACCAACTGCGTCGGCCCACGCCTTGGGTCCGCCGAGCTCTTCGACCAGATCGGTCGCAGCCTTCGCCGAGCGAGTGTCGTTCCACAGCAACGCCGGTCTGACGACCTCGCCGCCACTGTCCAGACACACCATGCCGTGCTGTTGAGCTCCGACCGATACGGCTGCGACGTCGCCGAGCCCACCCGCTGCGGCGATTGCACTGTCCATCGCCTCGAGCCAGCATGCCGGATCTATCTCGGTACCGACGGGATGCGCCGCCCGCCCTTCTCGTACCAGCTCTCCCGAATCGGCATCACGGACAATGACTTTGCACGACTGGGTAGACGAATCGATACCGGCTACGAGGGCCACACTGGCGTCCTTTCCGAAGGACCGTCAGCTCGCGTTGGCGACCGCGGGCATCCGGTTGCTGCGCTTACGCAGCGATCGCACATATTCTGCGCGCTCGGTCTCCGTCATTCCACCCCAGATGCCGTACGGCTCGTGGACGGAGAGTGCGTGTTCGCGGCACTGCTGGAGTACAGGGCACGTCGCGCAGACCTTCTTGGCGTTGCGTTCACGGTTCTCGCGGGCGTGTCCACGCTCGCCGTCCGGATGGAAGTACACCGCGGAATCGTGCCCGCGGCACGCTCCCTGCAGCTGCCAGTCCCACACTTCGGCGGTCGGGTACGGCATCGGAAGGTGCTTGTGCATGATGGCGACCTCAATTCCTTACTCGGGTGACACGGATTCGGGTGACTCTGGGCTGACGCCGGGTCGGACTTATCGACGCCTGACCGATTGGCCGAGTCGATGTGCACAGACCGTTGCGAGTTCGCCGGTGACCGGCAGAGTCAGCGCTACGACGCCGTCGTCGAGAATTGCCTGCAGCCTGCGGAAATACTCGTCCGGGGCGAGGCCGAAGGTTACAAAGATCTCTTCGTCAGGTCCACCGTCGAACTGCTGCCACTTACGTGCGAACTCGACGATCTCTTGTGTATCGGTGCGGCTCATCAGGTTCTCCCCTGTTTGTGCGCCCTGCTTCACAGAAACTGCGACTCGTCTCCTCGGACGCCCGTGGCAGTGAGTCAAGACACAGACTATGCCTACTTCTGCTTTTTCACAAGACCTACTTACGTCTTTTTGTGAACAAAGTATGCCAACTTTCGCACGCTGAAGTTACCGACGAGGAATGCTTGAATAGGACAATGACCCGACCGTCCACGACTCCGGCTACCGCGGGAGAGGTATTCACGCTGATACGCAGCGGTTCCGCGACCACTCGCAGCGAGATCGGGAAGCTCACCGGCCTGTCCAGGACGGCGGTATCGGCCAGGGTTGCAGCACTTCAATCGCTTGGTTTGATTGCCGATGACGACGAGGGCCCGTCGACAGGCGGTCGGCCGCCGTCCACTCTCACGTTCGCGAACTCGTCCGGCGTGGTTCTCGTCGTGGCAATCGGTCGATCGCGGGCACAACTTGCCGTCACCGACCTGGCGGGCACGATCCTCGCGGCAGAAGACATCGACAAGTCGGTCGGGGTCGGCCCCGACGAACTGATGCCCGAAATTGCCGAGCATCTTTCGTCACTACTGGCCCAGGTCCACCGCGCGTCTACCGAGGTCATCGGAATCGGACTGAGCATTCCCGGAACGGTCGACGTCGCCGCGGGAGCAAGCCTCGACTCTCCGATGATGGCGGGGTGGGACGGAGTCGCGCTTGCCCCCTATCTGGCATCGGTGACCACGGCTCCGCTGTTCGCGGACAACGATGCCAACGTGATGGCTCTGGCCGAATTGAGCGAGCGACGCGAGAGTGCGCCCAACCTCCTGATGATCAAGGCGTCAACCGGCCTCGGCGCAGGAATCGTCATGGGCGGAGTCCTCCAACGCGGTTCACTCGGAGCGTCCGGCGAGATCGGGCATACCAAAACCGCTGCAGCGCGGGGCATGAAGTGTCGCTGCGGCGACGTCGGCTGCGTCGAAACTGTCGCCAGCGGTTGGGCTCTCGTGCACGCCCTCCGAGATCAGGGCCGAAGCGTCGGTCACGTGCGTGATGTCGTCCGCCTCGCCCTGGACGGCGACAGCGAAGCCCGCCGGCTCATCAGAAGCAGCGGCCGACTGATCGGCGACGTCATTTCCGGCGCGGTCAATCTCCTCAATCCCGAGGTCCTGATCATCGGCGGCGACATGGCCGAGGCGGACGAACTCTTCCTCGCCGGGCTTCGGGAGTCCGTCTACGGCAACGCAACGGCGCTTGCCACCCGAAAGCTTCAGATCGCTTCGGTCAGCCACGGCGCACAATCCGGCATCCTCGGTTGTGCGGTTCTCGTCCTCGACCATCTGCTCAGCGCCAGGGAAATCGATCTGCGGATCGCGGCGTCACTCCACACGTGAGTCGCTGACTTCTCGCACGCTCCGCATCAAACAATCAGACTTTTCCGGCATCGCTTGTGTTGACGCTCACACTTCTGCATAATTCATTACCTACCGATCATTCGGTTGTCGATATCGACGATGAGATCGCGCAGGAACGCTCCGAGTCAGCCAAAAGCATGCACCGAGCACACCGGCAACGTCGCAGATCGAACAGCGTTTCTCCCCTGTTCCGACTTCGCAGTTTCACCGTGTCGGTGAACCACGTGACTGGCAGAAAGTAGCTCGATGACCACAACCAGAACTGGCACCAAGCCCGCCGCGAAGGAATACGACCGCGCCGCGATGGCGTCGATGGTCGGCACCACCGTCGAGTGGTACGACTTCTTCATCTACGCCCAAGCTGCAGCCCTGATCTTTGCCGACCTGTTCTTCAAGCCGATGGGCTCGGCAGGCCAGATCGTCTCCTACGTCACGGTCGGCATCAGCTTTGTCTTCCGTCCTCTCGGTGCCATCGTGGCCGGCTATCTCGGCGACAGGCTCGGCCGCAAACGTGTCCTGGTCGCGACGTTGGCGATGATGGGTGCCGCGACGGTTCTCATCGGCGTGCTGCCGACGTATGCATCGATCGGAATCTGGGCACCGATCCTGTTGATCCTGCTTCGCGTCGTCCAAGGATTCTCGACGGGCGGCGAATGGGGCGGGGCCGCTCTTCTTGCCGTCGAACACGCACCCACCAAGCGTCGAGGGTTCTTCGGAGCGTTCGTACAGATGGGAGTACCGCTCGGAATGTTGCTCGCCACCGGCGTTTTGGCACTGTGCACGTTCACCCTCACGGACGAACAGTTCACCACCTGGGGATGGCGAGTGCCGTTCCTGCTCAGCGTCGTGTTGATCGGCGTCGGCTTCTACATTCGAAGCAAGGTCAGCGAGTCACCCGTATTCGCCGAACTCAAGGAACGCCGCACCGAGAGCAACACGCCTATCCGAACTCTGTTCAAGAAACACCCGAAGCAGGTCGTACTCGCGGCGCTGTCCTTCATCGGCACAAACGGCAACGGCTACATGGTGATCGGCGGATTCATCGTCGCGTACGCAACCAAGACCTATGGCCTGGGTAAGACCGAACTACTGATTGCCACGCTCGCAAGTGCCGTCACGTGGGGCGTTTTCACCATGATCGGCGCCTACTGGTCGGATCGACGCGGCCGCACCACGGTGATGAACGTGGGCAACCTCGCAATGGTCCTCTTCGCGGTGCCGTTCTTCCTCCTCGTCGACACCGGGAATCTCGGCTGGATCTACGTGGCGATGATCCTGTTCTCGGTCGGACTCGGGCTGTCGTACGGACCTCAACCCGCGTTGTTCGCCGAACTGTTCCCGGCTTCGATCCGTTACAGCGGTGCGTCGATCTCCTACGCGGTAGGCACCATCTTCGGCGGCGCCTTTGCTCCCACCGTCGCACAGTGGCTCCTCGGCAAGACCGGTGGCACCCTTGCCATCTCGATCTACCTCGCCCTGCTGGCGGCGGTCTCGTTCGTCGCCACGATGCTCATCAAGGATCGATCAGGACGAGACCTGATGGTGTGATCGACCTGAATGTGGACGCCCAACGGCGTCGCGATGCCGGAGTTTGTCAGCCGAACTTTCGAAAGGCGAACTCCGGCAACTTCTTCGCAGCATTCGCTGTACGCACGATCTTGTGGTTCTTGCCTCGCATCAGCGCCAGTTGGATCCGCGATTCGATCCAGAACGCGCCGCGAGGCGAGCGGTTCCAGGTCTTGTGCAGCAACGTCTTCGTCGCTGCGACGGCGTCCGGCGAGCGAACCGCGATCTGCGACAGCAGTTCCTGTGCCGGCTTGATCGGATTGTCGCTGACTCCGCTCACGAACCCCCACTCGAGAGCCTGATTTCCGTCGAACAGTTCAGCAGTCATGGCGAGGCGTTTCACGACGTCCATTGCCGCGAGTTCGCGCATCGTGACCGTTCCGGTCATGTCGGGGATCAATCCCCACTTCGCCTCCATCACCGAGAACGTGCAATCGGGGGTGGTGAATCGAAAGTCTGCGGCGAGCGCCAATTGCAGTCCCCCGCCGAAGCAGTGCCCGTGAACGACCGCGATGACCGGCACGGGCAATTCGCGCCACACCCAGCACGCGCGTTGGAAGAGGTTGGTCTTCTGACCGGGAAATTTCGCGAAGGCCTTCGCCATGCGCCTCGGTTGCTTACCCGCAGAGGCGAAGTCCAACCCGGCCGAGAACGCGTCACCCGCGCCTTGAAGAATCACGCCCCGAATCGAACGATCGGTTTCGATCGTTCGAGCGGCATTCACCAGCGCGTCGAGCATGTCCAGATCGAGACCGTTGAGTTTCTCCGGTCGGCTGAGCGTCACGTACGCCACCGACTGCACTACCTCGACACGAACACGATCACTCACGGCAACTCCTCCGATTCGACATATCCCCGACGAACTTACCTGAGAGTAAGTTCGTCGGGGATTCGTCATGCCATCTCGGCGAGAAGTTCCATGGTCACTTGCCCGGCCGGGTCCGAATCAGTGGATGACGGCACGGCCACAACGGTGTCCACGCCCGTTCGCCTAGTTAGGGTCGCGGCGCTACAACGTCTGGCTGGCGCGGGGGAAATCTCCAACTCCGTGTTGTCCGCACGGTTGGCAATCCTGACGGCCGACGGAAATGCGCGAGCCTCGTGAGTATGAACAGAACCCACCGAGACACGAGTACTCGGTCACTTGCAAAGGGCAGTCAATCTGGCCCGTCCTCATCACCATGTAATCGCGGGAGAAGCGGTGTGCGCCCAATAAACCGCACCGCTACCACCACTACGGCACAGCACCTTCGGAAACGAACCGAGGTCTTCGGACATCGAGGCGGTCGACCTCACCACCTCGGTCCACGTACCCGGGTCCGGCTGGTCCTGAGGTCCGCTCAGCCGGCAGTGCGGATCCGGTCGAAACTCCGGCCTCGGTGTTCGAGCGGCAGCCTGTCCCCTCGCCCGAACAGTTTGTTGCGCAGCGTTCCCTCGTCGTAGTCGCTCTGGTAGGCACCTCGTTTGGTCAGCTCCGGAATCACATGCTCCACAATGTCTTCGAAGGTTCCAGGAGTCACCGCGTACGCGAGATTGAAACCGTCGACGTCGGTCTCGGACACCCACTCCTGCAACTCGTCGGCGACCTCCGCGCCGGAACCGACAACGATCGGGCCGAGCCCGCCGATGCCCGCCCACTCCGCGATGTCCCCCACCGTCCATTCGCCGCCCTTCTCGTCGGCCTGACGAAACGATGCGACCGCGGATTGAATGGCATTGCTCTCGACGTTCCCGATCGGCTCGTCCGCTCGGTATCCGGAGAGGTCGATTCCCATCCACCCCGAGGTGAAAACGAGCGCGCCTTCACTACTCGCGTAACTGCGGTAGTCCTCGAGCTTCGCCTGGGCCAACTCAGGGGTTCGGTCGGTGATGATCGTCAACAGTGTGTAGATGCGGGCCGAGTACGGATCTCGCCCGACCTTCGTCAGTTCGTTTCGGATTCGAGCAACGGTGTCTTTGAGAATCGCCTTTGTCGGTGCACCCACAAAGATCGCCTCGGCATTCTCAGCGGCGAACCGCACCCCACGAGGCGACGCGCCGGCCTGGAAGATGACCGGCGTCCGCTGCGGAGAAGGTTCGGAGATGTGGATGCCCGGAACCGTGAAGTGCTTGCCTTCGTGCTCGATCGGATGAACCTTGGCGGGGTCCGTGTAGACCCCGGTGGTTCTGTCACGCACCACCGCGTCGTCTTCCCACGACGTTTCCCACAACTTGTAGAGAACTTCGAGGTACTCGTCCGCGTGGTCGTAGCGATCGTCGTGCTGGAGTTGGTCGTCCTCGCCCATGTTCCGTGCGGCCGAGGGGAGGTATCCCGTGACCACGTTCCACCCGATTCGCCCGTTCGTCAGGTGGTCGAGGGTGCTCAAGCGCCGAGCGAACGGGTAGGGATGCTCGAAAGCTGTACCTGCGGTGATCCCGAAGCCCAAGTGCTCGGTCACGGCAGCCATCGCCGACGCCAGCAGTAGCGGGTCCGAGACCGGTACCTGCGCGCCCTGCCGCAGCGCTGCGTCGTGATTGCCGCCGTACACGTCGTACGTTCCCAACACGTCGGCCAGGAACAGCCCGTCGAATCGTCCACGCTCGAGGAGCTTCGCCAACTCCGTCCAGTACCTCAGATCCGTGTACCTGGACGACTGGTCCTCCGGGTGGCGCCACAGACCTGGCGATTGGTGGGCGACGCAGTTCATGGCAAAGGCGTTGAAGCGGATTCTGCGGGTCATTCCCGCACGATGCCGTGCCTGCTCCGCGGTGAACACCATTGCGATCAGTGCGATCGGTACGGCTCCTGCTTGCACCCGGCGATACCGTCGACTTCGCGACCTCGTCGGCGGGCCGCTACACTGACTAGCGCAGCTGTGACGCCCGAGGCTTCGTGCCGACAGGTCGAGCGGACGCAACAGCAGTATCGAGAAGCGAAAACCCCGGCAGCACAGGGTTTTCAGCGCTTGTCGGTACGCTCCCCGCCCTCGTAGCTCAGGGGATAGAGCATTCCTCTCCTAAAGGAAGGGTCGCAGGTTCGAATCCTGCCGAGGGCACCAGGTGGGACTCTCCCCACATCGGCGCCACCAACGTGCCATTCTTGAATTCATGACGACGCCTCACTCCACGGCTACTCCCCCGAAGAACATGTCTTTGATCCCGGGTGGGACGTACTGGATGGGCTCCGAAGACTTCTATCCGGAAGAACGCCCAGTTCACCAGGTCACAGTCGACGGATTCTGGATGGACACGACGGCGGTGACGGTCGCCGAGTTCCGACGCTTCGTGAAGGCAACCGGCCACGTCACCACTGCTGAAATCGCCCCGGACGCCGCCGACTATCCCGACGCCGATCCAGCCCTCCTCGTCCCGGGATCGTTGGTCTTCAATTCGCCACCCGGCCCGGTTTCACTTGACGACTACACCCAGTGGTGGTCGTTCACTCCCGGCGCCGATTGGCGCCATCCCGAGGGCGCCGACAGCAACATCGGGGGACGTGAACGGCACCCCGTCACCCACGTGTCGTACTTCGACGCCCAGGCCTACGCCGCGTGGGCCGGCAAGGAACTCCCGACCGAGGCCGAGTGGGAGTTTGCCGCCCGCGGTGGACTCGATCGCCAGGCGTACGTGTGGGGCGATCACGACTCTCCGGGCGGGCGGCCCGGTGGCAACGTGTGGCAGGGCCAGTTCCCCTGGGAGAATCTGCTCGAGGACGGTTACGAGCGCACCGCTCCGGTCGGAAAGTTCCGGCCCAACGGCTACGGACTGTTCGACATGGCCGGGAACGTGTGGGAATGGACGGCCGATCACTACACATCGGACCACGCCCACAGTTCCAAGAACGTCGCGCCGGCCTCGTCGTGCTGCATTCCTCGTAATCCCCGAGCGGAGTTCGCCACGGAGGCGTTGGTGGGCGAACCCTACGCACGACGGGTGATCAAAGGCGGCTCACATCTGTGTGCACCGAACTACTGCTTGCGCTACCGCCCCGCCGCGCGGCAGGGCGAATCCGAGGAGTCCTCAACCTGCCACGTCGGCTTCCGGTGCATCATCCGCATTCCGCAGGAGTAGATCAGAAGGGCACGTCCCCCAGGATGGCCACCCGCTCCATGACGCGGCGATGAGGGAAGTAATCACTCGCTGCGTAGTGCTGGGTAGCCCGGTTGTCCCAGAAGGCAATGGAATTCGGCGCCCACTTGAAGCGGCACTGGAAGTCCGGGACCTTGACCTGCGCGAACAGCAGGTTGAGCAGATCGTTGCCTTCGACAGGATCCATGTCCGGAATGTGGGTGGTGAAAAGGCTGTTGACGAACAGAGTCTTACGCCCGGTCTCCGGATGCTTACGCACCATCGGGTGCAGGACCGGCGGGTACTGCTCCTTCATCTGTTCCAACTTCTCCGGGCTCATGCCGCGTCCGAAGGACGGCACGAAATCGTGGATGGCGTCCTTGCCGTCGATCAATTCCTTGATCTCGTCGGGGAGGCAGTCGAAGGCGTTACCCATATCAGCCCAGAGCGTGTCACCACCGGCAGGCGGTACGTCAATCGCCCGAAGTACTGAACCGAGCGGCGGCGTCTTCGTCCAGGTGACGTCGACGTGCCAGATGTTCTCGGTTCCTGGACTGTCCTCTCCGCGTTCGAATCTGACGACTGCCGGAACCTCTCCCTGTGGGAGAAGTGGATGGACCTCGAGTTCGCCCCAATGGGCAGCGAAGTCACGATGATTCACGCTCGAAATCGGCTGGTCACGGAAGAACACGACCTTCCATTCGAGGAGGGCCCGACGCACGTCCTCGATCTGCTCCTCCGACGGGTCACGCAAGTCGATATCGCTGATCTCGGCACCGATGAACGGTGTGACGGGTGTCAGAGTGAACCGCTCGTACGGCCTCGATTCAACGCCTTCCGGGTTTCGCCTCATTCCGCGTGGTCCGAATTCGATTGTGTGATTGCCGATTTGAACTGTTCGTGAGGATGTAAGGGTAGCCATCGAATGACTCCGTCCTGTCGTGTCGTGGGGTCACACGTCAGTCGACGCGTGCACCCGCTCTGCTCGTGTGCGTTTGTGTGTGCTTTGGGGCGCGGTCAGTGCTCCCACCGCGAGATCGACCAGATGATCCACCGTCGTATCGAAATCTGCCTGCACAACCGGGTTTTCGTCTTCGCGGCGCTGCTCGAAGATGGCCAGAGCAGAGACGCTCATGTTGAACGTCAGATCGATCCGTTCCACCGCGACGCGGCGGGGCAGATGCGGCAACGCCCGCGTCAACCTGCCGACTACCTCGTTGATTCCTTCACTGACCTCGCGAAACTCAGCACTCTGCGTATCCACCGACGGTGAGATTCGGGCAATGAACCTCGCATAGTTGGAACCGTCGACCGTCGCCAGAAAATCTGCCAGCGGGTACAGAAAGGCTTCGACCAAAGCACGGACCAAGTCGGTCCGCCCACTGGCGTCGATGTCGTCGAGATACGTCAGTCGCGCTGCGTTGATCTGATCCATCCGATGCCGGAATACGGCCAGCACCAGACCGTCTCGCCCACCGAAGTGATACTGAACTGCAGAGTTGTTGCGCTGCCCGGCCGCAGTCGCCACGTCCCGCATGGACACTTCGTGAATACCTTGCTCGGCGAACATCCGCTCGGCGACGGCGATCATGGCGTTCTTGGCATCCAACGAGGCGGGCATACACCGACCATATAAGTCACTGTCTTAATTCCGCAAGCCCCATCCCCTGTGCGCGGTTAGGGAGTGCAGGGACTCCTTAACCACTCACGGGGGTAGTTGTCCCAGTCAACGAGACATACGCCGCCAACTGAATTCCGATCGATACGCTCCAGATTAAGACGACTGCTTAATCCGCCCGGTTTTGCACACGCCAAGGAGCCTGCTGGTGAATCGCCATTCCATTCCGATCATTCCCGAGACGCCGAACGTCGCGGCCGCCGTGTACTACCCCGATCAGAATCCCCCGTACACCCGCCCGGCACCGCTTCGCCCGCCGGCCGGGGCCCCGAACGTGCTGCTGATCATGATCGACGACGTCGGATTCGGCGCACCCTCCGCGTTCGGTGGCCCGTGCCGCACCCCCACCGCCGAGCGTTTGGCCGAAACCGGCGTGAAATACAGCCGATTCCACACCACGGCTCTGTGCTCGCCGACGCGTGCCGCCACACTGACCGGGCGCAACCACCACAGTGTCGGTATGGGTGTCATCTCCGAAATGGCCAACGCGGCACCGGGATACAACGGGACCCGCCCCGCCTCTGCCGCCACGGTCGCACGCGTCCTACAGGGAAACGGCTATGCGACAGGTGCTTTCGGCAAGATGCACCAGACCCCGACGTGGGAGACCACCGCTGCCGGGCCGTTCGATCGGTGGCCGGTCCGTGAGGGTTTCGACAAGTTCTACGGTTTCCTCGGTGCCGAGTCCGACCAGTTCACCCCGGTTCTCTACGAGGACTTCACGATGGTCGACTTACCCAAGACACCACAGGAGGGTTACCACCTCTCAGAGGATCTCGTCGACCACGCGATCGAATGGGTCGAGGGCGTCAACACGATGGACCCCGACAAGCCGTGGTTCTGCTATCTCCCCTTCGGCGCGTGCCACGCTCCACTCCAGGTTCCGGACCGATACCTGAACAAGTACGTCGGCGAATTCGATCACGGGTGGGATCGCCAACGCGAGATCACCCTCCAAAAGCAGAAGGAACTGGGCGTCGTCGCTCCTGATACCGAATTGGCCCCCTGGGCTCCAGGGCTCCCACACTGGGACGAACTCGACGACGACCAGAAGAAGGTCTCGGCCCGTTTGATGGAGTTGTACGCGGCGTTTCTCGAGCACACCGACGACGAGGTAGGCAGGCTCGTCGACCGGTTGCAGGACATGGGTGTACTCGACAACACTCTGGTGCTCTACATGATGGGTGACAACGGCGCTTCCGCGGAAGGCGGAATGGAGGGTTCGTTCAACTACCTCGCCGGCCTCAACGGTTACAAGAGTGCGACATCCGACGTACTGGCGCGCTACGACGAATTGGGGACCGAAACCAGCTACCCGCACTATCCGGCGTCGTGGGCTCTGGCTCTCGACACCCCTTACCAGTGGGCCAAGCAGGTTGCGTCCCACTACGGCGGTACCCGAAACGGTCTGATCGCCCACTGGCCCAAGGGGATCGACAAGCCAGGAATCAGGGAGCAGTGGCATCACTGCGTCGACATCACGCCGACAATCCTGGAAGCTGCCGGCATTCCGGCACCGACCAGCGTCGACGGGGTCACCCAGAAACCGATGGAAGGCGTGGCGATGAACTACACCTTCGCCGAGCCCGACGCCGAAGAGCGCCACACCACACAGTATTTCGAGATCTTCGGCAACCGCGGAATCTACGATCACGGTTGGACCGCAGTCACGGCCCACCGCGCACCCTGGCTGATGGCCACTCACGGCCTCGAGCTCACACCGATGAGCGAGGACCGTTGGGAGCTGTACGACACCTCGGTCGACTGGTCGCAGGCCCGCGATCTCGCGGACGAGCATCCCGAGATCCTCGCCCGGCTCAAGGAAAAGTTCCTCGTCGAGGCGGCCAAATATCAGGTGCTGCCGCTGGACGACAGAACGGTCGGTCGCCACGCCACCGCGGAATCACGACCCCCGCATCCGATGATGGGCCGCAAGACCCTCACGCTGTACCCACACATGAACGGTCTGGTCGAGAAAGCCGCGCCGACGTTCTTCAACCGCTCGTACACGCTGACCGCAAGTCTGGGTAGCGTCGCCGACGGCATGCTGGTCAGCCTCGGTGGCCGGTTCGGCGGATTCGCTTTGTACATACTCGATTCCGTCCCCGTCTACTGCTACAACTTCAGCGGCGGTGGTCGGACCTTCGTGCGTGGGCGCAATCCGCTGGCACCCAATGCACGCGAGGTGTCCGTCCACTTCGAGTACGACGGCGGCGGAATCGGCAAGGGTGGAACCGCAACCCTGAGCGTCGACGACGAGGTGGTCTCCGAAGGCCGGATCGAGAAGACCACTCGGGCGATCTTCAGCATGAACGAACAGCTCGACGTCGGCATCAACCGGGGAAGCCCGGTCGCGGAAGAGTTCGCGGACAAGGGCACGTTCCGCTACGGCGGCAAACTCCACAGCGTGACCGTCGACTTGCGATCCACCCGAGACGTGGTGTCCGCAGAGGAACGGGAGAAAATCTCACTCGCCGTGCACTGATCGACCAGGCGGCGCTCGCCGATTATGCAGCCGCGCAGGCCATCTGCCGCGCGGCTGCACAATCGCCCTGCGTCTATCCGACCGTGTACATCTGCAGGCACGGCCCCACCGGGCGAGCTTCCAGGATGTCGCGGGCCTTCTCTCGCGCTGCGTTGAACTCCCAGGGCGCAGTGGTGCCCGGCACTCCGAATCGATATCTGCTCAAGGCACATGAACGCTGCGGTTCCGGTAGACGATCCAAGGCAGGTACCGCGTCGACGGAGAGCCCGCGTAAGTAGGAAACGTCGATGCTCTTGCCGCCCTCGAACCGTTCCACGTTCTTTTGCGCGATGTACGCGTCGGGGTTGAACACCGCGAAGGCCAGCAGCGCGACGGCCGAAGTGGCGAGAACAGCTGTGGGCAGCCACTTCCCGGACATCCGAATACCTGCGACGAGCAACAACACGAACACGAAGCCAAGAAGCAGCTCGGTCGCGAAGACGCTGACCCGGAGCACCGTGAAACCGTACTGATTCTCGTACAACCACATCCGGTGCACAGCGGACGCCACGATCACCAGGCTGAAAACACACAGGGCACCCAGCAGTCCGCGGGCAAGACGCCTCGATCCAGCGTCGCGGCGGTCGATGTACCGCACTGCGACGGCGATGACGAGCAGCGTCAGCACGGTAACCGCCATGAGCTGCCAGAAACCCTCACGCGCATAGTCCGCATAGGTCAGTCCATCGGTCACCTGTACGTGCTCGTCTCCCCCGAACAGCGTCTTCGTCTGTACTGCAACAAAACCGAGGAACAGCACGTTGAGTACTCCGAGCGGGACCGCCCACTCCCACAGCGGCAACGGCGTCGCCTGCGCAGGTGCAAACGCGTCCACCGTCGGCGTTCTGCGGCGCAGATACACCGCAACCAGCGTGCCGAACGCCATCACGACGCCGGCAAAGATCCGTGCTCCCGGGTTCGACACCGAGATGGCAGGAGCGAAGCCGTCGAAGATCTTCGCGAACTCCGGATCCGCACTCACGAACAAAGATCCGAAAATCAGCAGGAGAAGAATCGATACTGCGCTTACGACGACAACTCGCGCCGCCGGCACCCGCGGAGCAGAGCGGGTAGCAAGTTTTCGACGACGAACGAAGTTGACCGTCCGGTGCGGTGCCCGCCAGGGAGCGACCGTTCCCAGAAGTATTCCGGTCCACGTCCGCCCGCCGATCAGAGTCCACGTGAACAGAACCCACGCAACCACGACGCAGAGGAACACCAACCACTCCGCACCGCGAACGGCGGCAACACCCAGCAGTGCGAGCATCCCGATGGCGGCGACCCACTGCGTCACGGTCATCCGCGGCGGCGTCAGAATCCCGAAGACGATCACCACACCGGCACCCACGATCACGTACGCGATACTCGCGAACCCTGGGTCGAGGATCAGGGCCGCAAGCACCCCTACTCCGGCCGCGCCGAGGAGCATCGAGCGGGTGGCCATCGAAGTGCGATCGGGACGCCAGAACCGGCTGGAACGCTTGGGTTTTACGGCCGGCATCGGCGGTTTCGGTGGAATTACTATCGGAGCGCTCATGTGATCTCCTATGTGTCTGGTTCAATTTTTCAGGGTCGGAAGTACAGACGAATGCCGATGAAGACATGCGCCATCGCGAGATCTCTCGATCTCGTCAGGGACTTTGATTCAGTTCTGCGGCAGCACTACTCGAATGCAACAACCCGACGGGGCATCGACGACGGCAATCCTGCCGTCATGTAATTCGACCGCCCACTTCGCGATCGCGAGGCCGAGTCCGGTGCCTCCGTCGGTCGAGCCGCCGCGGATGAAGCGGTCGAACACTCGCTCACGGGCCTGTGGTTCGATGCCGGGGCCGTCGTCGTGGACGTCGAGCACCAACTCCCCCGCGCTGCCGGTACGTACTCGGATGACAACTTTGGTGTCGACGTTCCCGTGCTGAACCGCATTGTCCACCAGGTTGGTCACCACCTGGTGGAGGCGATCCGGATCGGCGACCACGGACAATTGTGGAGGCTTGACGTCTATCTCGATGTCGCCCGCACTCACACTCGACAGCTCGCGTAAGAACGGCTCGACCTCGAAACGGCGGCGTTTCAACGGCATTGCGCCACCCTCGAGTTTCGAGAGATCGAGAAGGTCGGCTACCAGCGCGCCTAGTCGTTCCGTTTGCCGCAGCGCCGATTTCATCATCGCCGGATCCGGTTCTTCGACACCGTCGACGACGTTCTCGAGCATGGCTTGCAAAGCGGTGATGGGCGTGCGCAGTTCGTGGGAGACGTTGCCGATCAACTCGCGGCGGTACCGGTCGTCGGCCCCGAGGTCCTCGGCCATCCGATTGAACGCATGGGCGAGTTCGCCTACTTCGTCTCTGGAAGTCGCTCGTACTCGCCGCGAATAGTCGCCGCGCGCCATCGCCTTCGCCGCGGCCGTCATCTCGCGAAGCGGTGACGTCATCCCGTGTGCGAGCACCTGAGTAACGCCTAGAGCGACAACCAACGCCGTCAGTAGAGCAAAACGAAACGGTTGTTGCGACGTCAGCCAGAAACCACCCGCGGCGAACACCAGTGCTGCGACAACCAGGAGGCCGACCTTCACCTTGAAGGACCGCATCGGGTCCAGCGGCCGCGGCCACCGTGCAAAAAGACGGTCGACGACGCTCATCGCGGCACGTCCCAGGCGTACCCGACCCCGTGAACGGTCCGGATCACGGAAGGTCCGAGCTTGCGTCGCAGCGCCTTGACGTGGCTGTCGACGGTCCGACTGCCCGCTCCCTCACCCCAGCCCCAGATCTCCTCGAGCAGCGACTCCCGCGGGATCGCGGCTCGCGGCCGCTCCGCCAGATAGGCGATGAGATCGAATTCGGTGCGAGTCAGGTGAACTTCTTGCGCATCACGGCGCACTCGACGTTCGGTCAGGTCGATCACGACGTCACCGAACTCGAGGAGGTCGGCCACCGGGCGAGCAGCGTGCTCCGCGCGATCCGCACGCCGAAGCAGAGCCTGCACCCGGGCGACGAGCACACGCATGCTGAACGGCTTGCTCAGATAGTCGTCGGCCCCGACGCCGAGACCGATCAGCATGTCCGTTTCATCGGCGCGAGCGGTCACCATCAGCACGGGCACCGGGCGCACGGCCTGGATGCGGCGGCAAACTTCGAGGCCGTCGAATCCCGGCATCATCACGTCGAGCACCACTAGGTCGGCATCCATCTGCTCGCAGCGGGCCACCGCGCTGGGGCCGTCGAATGCCAACTCGACGTCGTAGCCCTCGGCACGCAGCCTCGCTGCGATGGACTCGCAGATACTGACCTCGTCGTCGACCACGAGCACTCTTCGCTGACTCATGGAACTGACTGTATTCGGCCCTCGTGGATGAACCTGGGAGGACTTGTGAAGGTTCTGTGCAGGTTCTAGAACCTGCGGATGTTGTTGATCGGCAGATCCGCCAGCGGCGTCAGTCCGGTCGGAACACCAACTCCGTAGGCGTTGAACACCATTCCGAATCCGGCGTAGATGCCGACGTGCGTCGCACCGGGGTAGAAGGTGATGACGTCGCCGGGCGCGAGGGCCCACCGAGGAACCGGCTGTCCGACGTTGGCCTGCTGTTGGCTGGTCCTTGGCAGATTCACTCCGGCCTGCCGAAACGCCCATTGCACCAGCCCGGAGCAGTCCCACGAGTTCGGCCCGACGCCGCCCCACTGGTAGGGCTTTCCGGTCTGAGTGCTCGCCGCTGCCAGCGCGATCAGCCCTGCCGGGCTCGGAATCGGAAGGGCGGCTGATCCGCTGCTGATGCTGCCCGTGCTTCCCAAGCTTCCGGAACTCCCGCTACTGCCACCGCTACCGAGGCTTCCCGGGTCGGCTGAGGCAGGGGCAGCGGAGAGCAACAGGACACTTCCGGTCAGCAAAGCCGCGACCGTTCCCGTGCGGAGTGTCGACTTCTTCATGCATCCGTCCTTCGTGGGAGTCGTTTCGGCGCGCGGCAGCGCACCTCGATAGCCGTGAACTGGTAAGACACGTGAAAACAAACACTTCGTTCGGATGTTAACGGCGTGGACGTGGTGTTCGGACAGGAATGATTGATCCGATTTGTCGGTTTTGAACAAACGGGCCTACGTCCCGGGCTGGCAGAAGATCAGGGAATGATGGGGGATTTCCTGGATCCCGCGGCACGACAAGGTCCATAGATTCGACTCATGCGCCCATACCTGCTCGTCGCCGCGGTCATCATCGGAGCCACCACGGCACTCGTCGGTTGCTCGACGCTCCAGCGCGCAGTGGAGATTCAATCGGATCTCGACGGACTCACCAGGTCGGGAGTCGTCGGGTCGATCGCAACACTCGACGACGGCACCACGACGGCTGTCATGACCAGCGGCGTGCCCAACCGGACCAACGGCGATTCGATCGGCAAGAATGATCGCGTCCGGATCGGAAGTGTGACAAAGACATTCACAGCTTCGCTCGTTCTGCAGTTGGTCGCCGAGGGCAAGGTCGACCCCGACGCACCGATCGAGCGGTATCTCCCGGGCCTACTGCACAGCAGTGACATGGACGGCAGTGGCATCGACGGTAGCGCGATCACCGTGCGGCAACTGCTGCAACATCGCAGCGGCCTTCCCGAGTTCGCCGGAGAACCCGGCGCCGACGAATGGATTGCAGCTAACGAGAACCGAACGCTGGCGCCGTCCGCCGCGGTCGCCATCGCCCTCGGCAAACCGGCGCAATTCGTCCCCGGAACGTCGTTCGTCTACACCAACACCAACTACATCGTTCTCGGAATGCTCGTCGAATCCGTGAGCGGCCGCAGCTACGCCGATGAACTCCGGTCTCGGATACTCGATCCGCTGGACTTGGAAGACACGTACCTCCCGGCGGCCGGTGAGCTCGACATCAGGGGCGATCACCTGACGGGCTATCAGGATCTCGACGGTGGCCTGACCGACGTTTCCCGCACGGAACCGTCGATCCCCTGGGCTGCCGGAGCGATGGTCTCGACGGGCACAGACCTGAACACCTTCTGGCGTGCACTACTCGACGGGCGGGTGGTGCCGGCCGAGCAGCTTGCCGAGATGACCACCCCTCAGGTCGCCGCCACCGAAGCCGAGGGACTCGGGTACGGGATGGGCGTCGGCGCCACCGAACTTCCCTGCGGCGTCACCTATACCGGCCACAGTGGTGGGATCTACGGGTACTACACACTGTCCGGTGCGACGCCGGACCGCGCGTTCACTGTGACGCTGACGTCGACGCCGAAGGACCAGCCGGACACCGTCGCGATACTCTCGCACGCACTCTGCCCTTGACGCTGTTACCAGTATTGATGACGTTTTCCATCAGTGTCCGCGACGAAAATGACGGCGTCGGCGCCGTCCAACTCCGAAGGTTTCAGCGGCAGATGCCCTGGCAGGATCGCCTCTCCCGCGGTGACGGACAGGTCAAGTGCTGCGCGAAGTGCGGGGGTCGGAAACAGGGCACGCCGACTGGTCGCATCGGCCAACGCTCCCTGCAGAGTGCCCGGATCACTGTCGGGGTTGGCGTCGGTTGCCACGAATACGTAGCGCTCTCCGAGGACAAGTCCGACAAGTGAGCCGGCGCTCCCCCAGCTGACCACGTCGCCGTTGACGGGCATGTCGGACGGCACTCGCAGGAGATGGGCATTGTGTGCGAAGAGCAGGATCGGCCCGCGTCGCTGCTCCTGGGCGACGACGGCCAGCAGGTTCTCGGCCATCATCTCGGCACGGAGACTGAGCAGAGTGCCGATACGATCAGGAGCGGAACTCGCCATCGCGGCGTGGTAGCGCAGAAGACCTACAGCGGTGCGTGCGTGTGCGAGGGCCAGGTCGTATCCGCCCGGGTCGGCGGGCCGCAGCACAGGTGCGGCGCGCCGCAGGACGCTGGCGAGGTCGTCCGCAATGATGCGCAGGGCACGAGCCTGATCGGAGTTGCCGACGGACGCAGCCGGTTCGAACATCGCCGCCGGGTTGGTCCAGTCGGGGTCCTGCCCGAGCAGAAGGTCGATGTCGTCGAACGAGTGCGGCCGCATCGCAGCGGGCAGGAAGTCACCTGCTGCAGACAGCGCGCCACGTGGGCTCGGTGCGCCGGAGTACTCCACCGGAGCGTCGAAGCCGTAGAAGCGAACTCGGTCGGCCGGAGCGCGGCCGTGGTTGTACTCGCGTAGCCATTCGACGAGTTCGCGGTTTCCCGGTACCGCACCGAATCCGTGGCTGAAGCCTGTGGCGAGCACCTTCTCGATGTCCGCCTCTCCCCCGTTCACGTAGTCGTTCACGAGCAAAGCCGCAAAGACATCTGTTTCGAGCACGATCGACCGATATCCTCGTTCGACCAGTTGGCCGAGAAGTTCGTTGCGCAGCAACGGAAAAGCCTTGATCCCATGAGTCGGCTCGCCGAGAGCGAGCAGAGCCGGCACCTCGGTTCGCGCTGCGAGCAGTTCGTCGACGGCACGACCAAGACTTGCCGCGTCTTCGAGTTGGCGGCCGAACTCACTCAGCGCTGGGGCAGTGGACATGATCATCCCTTTCGAAGGTGGACTGCCTTCGACAGTATCGTTGAAGATTCGGGTTAAACTTTTACTGGCAATTACCTGGGGTATAACGTGAAAAGCCTCAATCGGAGGTGATCAGTGCGGCCCATAGACCTTGCCCGTGAACACGGGTTGTCCGCACAGGCGATCCGCAACTACGACGATGCCGGCATCCTCCCTCCGACCGAGCGCAGCACTTACGGCTACCGGCGATACACCCCAGTGCACGCGCAAGCCCTGCGCACTTTCCTCGCATTGCGCGGCGGTCACGGGCACCAGCGGGCCACGGAAATCATGCGGGCAACCAACCAGGGCGACACCGAGTCCGCCTACCGCCTGATCGACAGTGCGCACGTGACGCTGCTCGCCGAGCGAAAAACTCGCACCGAGGTAGCCACAGCGCTGGGGACTCTGTCCACCATGGCACCGGCACTGGTGCACGGTCCAGCGCTGACGGTGGGTGAGCTGGCGCGCCGTCTCGGCGTTCACCCGGCGACACTGCGCACGTGGGAAGAGCATGGCATCCTGCGCCCCGAGCGCGAACAGGCAACGGGTTATCGCGAATACGGTTCGGAGTGTGTGCGCGACGCCGAGATCGCACGGCAGCTGCGGCGCGGTGGCTATCGGCTGTCGCAAGTCGCCCAGTTTCTCGATTCGCTGCGCGAGGCCGGCGGAGCAGACGCATTGTCAGCGTTCCTCGAATCCTGGCAGGACCGGCTGACCACACGCAGTCGCAACCTTCTCGCCGGCGCGGCTCAGCTCGATGCCTATCTCACGATGCTGGATCAGACCTCGCCTGGTTGCCGATCAGCAAACGGTTGAGGCGTCAGTTCACAAGCCGCGCAAGGCTCCTCACCATCTCACCGACGGTGTCGGTCGACGGCCACGGGAATTCCGGAAGATCGGCCCGCAACATCACCTGTCCGTGCAGCGAAGTCCAGATCGATACCGCATCGACAAAAGTGTCTGTGCTGGCCGACCTCCCAGCGGCGACGCACGCGTCGAGGTTGGTCACCAGCGTGTTGAAGGCGGCCAGTCCTCGCGTATCCGATTGTGGTGACTGACCTTTCGGCCTGGACCACCCGAACAAGACCCGATACCGAGCGGGCTCGGAAATGCCGAACTCGACGTATGCCGAGCACCCGGCATACAGACCCTCGACCGGGTCGGGGTGTGCGGAAACGGCGTCGGCCACGGCGAGATGCAACTGCTCCAGCGATTCGGAGACCACCGCTTCGACAATGGCATCGCGATCGGAAAAGTGTCCGTAGATAGATGGTGCGGATATCCCGACTTCGCGAGCGACTGATCGGAGCGTCACCGCCTGATCCGATCCGGCGCGGGCGATGAGCGTCGCCGCTGCGGCGACGATCTCTCCGCGGAGCCGTGCGCCGCTTCCTCTCGGATTTCGGGCGCGAGTACTCCGAGAACCACTCGTCCCAGTTTCATCGGCATCTTCGGAAACATCACTCACCCGACAAACTTTACACATGTAAGGCGAGGGGGTACGTTCTCATCACTAAACATTCGTAAGGTTACATTCGTAAGGACATGATGAATTCCCTCGAACCCACTGACCGGCGACGATGGGCAGCACTGGGCGCCCTCTGCACATCCCTCGTCGTAGTCACGATCGACAACACCATCCTCAACACCGCTATCCCGACCCTTGCCCGCGAACTGCGGGCGACCACCGTCGACCTGCAATGGATCACCAACGCATACACATTGGCGTTCGCCGCCTTGCTCATCACGGCAGGTGGACTCGGCGCGAGATTCGGTCACCGTCGGATACTTCTGACCGGCCTCACCTTGTTCGCCCTCGGGTCAGCCTTCGCTGCCCTCTCTCACACGTCAATGCAGCTGATCGGATGGAGAACAGTGATGGGGGCAGCCGCCGCACTGGTCATGCCGGCGACGCTGTCACTTGTCGTCTCGATGTTCGCCCCGCAGGAGAGAGGCCGGGCGATAGGAATCTGGTCTGCAACCGCCGGACTGGGAATCGCGATCGGCCCCGTGGCCGGTGGCGTACTTCTCGAACATTTCAGTTGGGGAAGCGTCTTCTGGATAAACGTCCCACTGGTCGCCGGTGTGATCGCCGCGACGGTTTTTCTTGTGCCCCCGGCAAGAGGGATCACGAAGGGTTCGTTCGACATCCCCGGACTCCTGCTGTCCGCCGGCGGACTGGCTTTGATCGTGGATGCCCTCACCCAGGCAAGCCTTCGCGGATGGTCGTCGCCCGTCACGGTGCTGGAGATCGTCAGCGCAACAGCACTTCTCGCCGGATTCGTCTGGTGGGAGCTGCGGGCCTCGGCACCGATGACCGACGTGCGCATCTTCACCAGTCGAGTGTTCAGCACCTCCAATGCCATCTTGGCCGTAACATTCTTCGCCCTTTTCGGAGTTCTCTTCACGTACACGCAATACCTCCAATTAGTTCGTGGTTACGGTCCATTGGTCGCCGGCGTCGGTGCAGTTCCGTTTGCGATAGTGATGGCGACTGTCGCCTCCAGCAGCGATCGTATGGTCGGCCGATTCGGCGTGCGCAGTTCGATCGCGACCGGTCTCGCAGTCATGTCCGCGGGACTGTTGGTCCTGTCGATCGCAGCAGATAGGTACGCACCGTTCGGAATCCTGGCTGCGATCATGGCACTGGTCGGCGCGGGGATGGGGTTGGTCATGGCTCCGGCCACAACCACGTCGATGTCTTCGGTTGCGCCCCAGCAGGCTTCGATGGCCAGTTCGATCAACAGCGTCGTGCGAGAGTTGGGTGGAGTTCTGGGCGTCGCCGTCATCGGGACGGTCGTAGCCACCGTTTTCCGGTCCCGCTTCGAACCCGGAGTCGGCACTTCCACAGCCGATCCGGCGCAGATCCATGCCGGCGCTCCCCCCGCGAGTGCCTTGACCGACGCAGCGAACCAGGCTTACACCTCGGCGATGAGTACCGGAATCCAAATCTGTGCCGCAGTCGCGTTCGTCGGTGCGTTGGCCGTCATTGCACTGTTTCCCGCACCACGTCGCCCGGTTTCTTGTCCTCCCGCAGACCTCGCCAACTCGGATGACGCAGACGCTCGGTCTTCGTCCAATCCATGAACCGCACCTCACCGACGAGTTCCGGCCTCACCCACACCGCACCCTTGCGGTCATCTGCTGGAAGTTCCTCCCCGAACGGACTTTCCTTCTGACGCAGCGGTTCCAGTGTCGCAAGTAAAGACTCCAAGTCGCGATCACTGAAGCCGGTACCGACGCGCCCAACGTAGGTCAATCCATCCTCACCCGGAATTCCCATGAGCAGCGCCCCGATCCCCTGTGCTCGATTGCCCTGCCCGGTGCGCCACCCTCCGATCACCACCTCTTGAGTGCGCCAGTTCTTCACCTTGATCCAACTCGACCCACGCCGCCCCGGAAGGTAGACCGATGCACGACGTTTGGCGACAATCCCTTCCCATCCGGCATCGGTACTCACCTCCAACGCGTTCTCCGCCGTGCCCTCGATCTGTGGAGGTACCTCGAGCTCACCGACCTTGCCCGCCAACGCATTCAACACGGTGCGCCGGTCCGAGTAGGATTTCCGCAGCAAAGACACTCCGTCGAGGTACAGAAGATCGAAGGCCAGGAACACCGGCTCCCCACCTCGCTGGAGAAGACCGAAATCGGTGACCCCCGCGTCGTTGTACGCCACCACTTCACCGTCGAGAACCACGTCATGGCCGTCCAGCACCTCGGCCAACCCGGCAAGGGAGGGATAGTCCCCGGTCTTGTCGTTACCCGCGCGACTGCGAAGTGACATTGTGCCCGAATGATATTCGAGAATCACTCGAATCCCGTCCCACTTACCTTCGAAAGCCCACTCCTGCGAGTCGAGACCTTCGAGCGTTCCAGCGGTGGCAAGCATCGGCTCGAGATTCTTCGGAAACTCCGTTCCGAAGCTCGCGTTCTGATCCTTCATCAGATGCATCAACCACTGGTCACCCTTCGTCCGGATCAGCGCGAAGCGTCCCTGCACCCGTTTCCCACTGAGGCGCACGATCACCTCGTCTTCACGCCACTTCTCGGTCTCGTACGTCCCGGAATCCCAGATCGTCATCGAACCGCCGCCGTACTCCCCCTTCGGAATCGTGCCCGAGAACGTGGCGTACTCGAGCGGGTGATCCTCGGTGTGCACGGCCAACCGATTCTCTCCGGCACTGGTCGGTACGCCCTTCGGAACAGCCCAGGACACTAGCACACCATCCCGCTCCAGCCGAACGTCGTAATGCAATCGTCTGGCGTGATGTTCCTGAATCACAAAGGTATTGCCCGCTGTCTCCTTGGTCACCGCAGCAGGGATCGGCTCCGGCGTCCGGTCGGCCGACCGCTTGTTGCGATAGTGCGTCAACGTGTCGGCTACAGCCGCCGAGACCGGCGGATCCAGATCGCCCAGCAGATCACCATCGGATTCGACGCGCTCCAGAACCTCGTCGAACAACAGATGTCGTAGTTTCGGATCGTCGAGTTCGTCCCAACTGCGCGGCGCGGCAACATAGGGTTGATCGCGACCGCGCATCGAGTACGGCGCAATGGTTGTCTTGGCTGCGTTGTTCTGACTCCAGTCCACGAAAATCTTGCCTGCCCGCACATTTCGAGCCATCGTCGCGGTGACGAGATCCGGGTGAAGCTTCTCGAGTCCGGTGGCGATCTGCTTGGCGACAGTCGACGCACCGCTGCCGTCCAAGGCTCGATCCAGTGGAACGTAGAGGTGAATTCCCTTGCTACCACTGGTTACCGGATAGGCAGTCCACCCCAGAGTTGCGACCAGATCTCGAATCGACCTCGCCACCTCGGCGCACTCGGTCAATCCGACGCCTTCGCCCGGGTCGAGATCGAATACCAGTCGTGTCGCCGGACCACGCTCGGAACCGTCGAATCGCCATTGGGGAACGTGTAATTCGAGTGCCGCCTGTTGCCCCAGCCACGCCAGGGATGCAACGGAATCGAAGACCGGGTAAGTGACGACACGATCAGAATGTTGCAGCGACGCACGCGTGAGCCACTGCGGGGCAGACGACGCAAGGTTCTTCTCGAAGAAGGACTGACCGTCCACGCCATTGGGCCAACGCTTTCGAGTACCCGGTCTACCGACGACATGCGGAAGCATGACTGCGGCGATACGGGTGTAGTAGTCGATGACTTCGGCCTTCGTGGTGCCGCTCTCGGGGTAGAGAATCTTGCCCAGATTGGTCACGGACACGGTTGTGCCGTCGAGAGTGATCTGACCCCGATCCGTCGTTGCCATCTCCTCATTGTGCTGGATAGCGCTGCGTCTGGCAGTAGAAATCTGATGGATCGGAAACCTGCCGCTGCGCCAGGCCACGGGCAAGACTGGATTCTCGATGGGAGAGGAGACCACGATGACAGTTCGCAGTTCCGTGGAGCCGTTGGTGGACAACAACTGGCGGATGTTCGCCACCTGTAAAACAGTGGACCCGGCGGTGTTCTATTCGCCGGGTGAAGAGCGCGGACGCAATCGGGCTGCACGGGAAAATTCCGCCAAGCAGGTGTGCTTCCGCTGCCCGGTCATTCGGGACTGCCTGACGTTTGCACTCGACACCGCTGAACCACACGGAGTATGGGGTGGGACGACACCGTCGGAGCGCCTTGCACTACGACGCTCAGCTGCGTGAACTCCGCTCACACGAGACCCCCGTCACGTCCGTACCGGACAAACAGGCAAGATGGCCTTGTGCCTATGACACGACGCGCTGTTGCCGTGACCGCGATCTTCGCTTCCTCGATCTTGTTGGGCTCGTGTTCGTCGCAGCCGGAGGCACCTGCGGCAGCGGACACCACGACCACGGTTCCCGAGGCATTCACCAAACTGCCCTCGACCACTGCCGTGGACAAGTGCGGACCCCAGAGCGGGACCACCCTCGAAGACGGTGTCTTGACCATCGCCACCGATTCGCCGGCGTACGCGCCGTGGTTCGTCGACAACACTCCGTCCAACGGCAAGGGCTTCGAGGGGGCGGTGGCCCGGGCCGTCGTCGACAAACTCGGGTACAACGCCGACCAGGTTCGCTTCACCACGGTCGCCTTCAACGACGCACTGAAACCAGGCCCCAAGGATTTCGACTTCGACGTCAATCAGTTCACGGTTTCCGGGGATCGCCGCGAGAACGTCGACTTCAGCTCGCCGTATTACGCAGTGGCGCAGTCGGTGATCGCCTCGCGCGGGAGCAAAGCCGCTGAGGCAAAGAATCTTGCGGATCTGGCCGGCTACCGTTTGGGCGCTCAGACCGGTTCCACCAGCCTCGCGGCGATCACCGACACGATTGTTCCGACCACTGCGCCACGCGAGTTCGCGACCACGGACGACGCGAAAGCTGCGCTGGCCGCGGGCGAGATCGACGCATTGGTCGTCGACATCCCGACCGGATTTCACATCACCGAGAACGAACTGCCCGGGTCGGTCATCGTGGGTCAGTTTCCGCGGCCCAACGCGGTCACCGAATTCTTCGGGTTCGTGCTCGAGAAGAACAGTCCTCTGACGGCGTGCGTCTCTGCCGCCGTGGATGCGCTCTACGCCGACGGCACCCTCGAGAGACTCGCAACCGAATGGATCACGGACAGCGCCGACGCGCCAGTCCTCGAGTAGTTCAGCCGGCGCGCCCACTGATCGCGCCGACGAAGACCTTCGGGATGTCTGCCGGTGTCGGAGCGAAGTGGCTGTTGCCGCCGGTGAGAGCCGAAATCTGCTCGAGCACATCGGTATCGGCGTCATCGGTGACACCGATGGTGATGATCGGTACCGGCCGCGTCGGGTCCTGCTCGCGAGTCAGGGTGTCGAGAAGTTCCTGCAGCGAGATACTCGACGGATCATCGTTCGCACCGTCGGTCAGTAGAATCACCGAATTGATCGAGGCCGGATCGTAGGTCTGTTGCATGGACCGATACGCGGCGAGAACGCTGTCGTACAAACCTGTTCCGCCGCCGACGATCGAAGAGAGGCTGTCGATCCGAGACAGCAGTTTGCTCCGATGATCCGTGTCGCCTTCAGTTGCATCCATACGGGCGACAGGTTCGAGTTCGCGGTAGTCCGTGCCCTCGCCGAGGTCTACGGAGAATGCCCAGAGACCCAATTGTGCGTTGGCGGGAAACATTCGGATCGCAATGTCACCGGCCTGTGCAGTCGCGGCCATTCGAGTGACCCCGTCCTGCATGTAGTCCATGGACCCCGAGACGTCGACAACTGCCAGTGCACGGGAAGGCCTGGACAGAATCTCGTACCGCGCAAGCGCTTTGGTGACCACAGTCGGATCGGACGGCACCAGCGAGCCAACTTTTCCCACTCCACCGGCGACCGGCGGGGCCTGATCCGCGCCGCGGAACCCGAGGCCGGCAAGTACGGAGCGCCCGGTGTCCGATGTCAGCGCTGCCGCCAGCAGTTTGCCGGCGTCGACCGCCGCCGACGAGTCTGCACCCACACTTGCCATCGGGTAGTCCATGAAGACCGAACCGGACGACGGTACCGACGCGGTGAGTCGACTGTCCGCATGTGCGGCGAGATAAGCCTCGAAGGTCTGCTCGGTCGTCACCGCGGTCCCGCCGTCCGCGTCCACGGTTTGGATGCGTCCGGTGGAACCGGTTTCCTTCAGATTTCCGTACTGCGCTTGCGCCACCGGGACCAGGGCTGCCGAAATGGACGTGAGGTCAGCGCCCCGCGACTGGGTCTCGGCAAAGGCTGCCACGATCGGTGCGCTGGAGACGGCACTGGTGAGGGGATCGCCGATGTGCAGTGCTGGAGCGCCGAGGACATCCGTCCAAGCGGCGGGTGCCTCGCTACCCGGCGCCGAGACAGTGACAACAGGGGTGGACGCGACCGAATTGCTGATCCGGCGAATCTCCTGCCCGCTAGCCGAAACCTTGTCCAACCATTCGCTCGAATCAGGGATCCACAGTGCGGGTGCCGAACCGTCGGCGATCGCCGCGACGGTGAGCACGGGATCTTGCGGCGTCACGCTGAGCGAGCTGCACCCGAGTTCCGTAGCGGGGATGGCAGCGGCGACAGCTTCGAGTCCCGAGGCGATCGACGGATCGGCGGCCACGGTCACGGTTTCCGGGTTCTCACAGCTGGTTGCCGTCGCAGCTGTGACAGCACTCGCACCGAGTTCTCCCTTGTCGCTGACGCTTTTGAACGTCACGGCGAATGCTGCGGTTCCACCGACTGCGACTACTGCCAAGAGTCCGATCAGAACCTGCACGGATCGAGGCATGGACGCAGGTGGTGCGCCGTACCCATGACGAGACGACATTGATCGAATCCTTTCCGGCGGGACCCGCATCAATAACCAACCGATGCCCGGTTTATCCCGCCGAAAAGAATCCTAACTCACGTTAGCGGTAAAGTAGCTCGATGTGGAAATCTCCACAACTTAGGTGTAGATCTGGACAAACTGGGCCAGCGACTTCTCCACATCGCCTTTGAGCGCCCGCGCCACACTCGAACCGATCGGGCCGAACAACGGCGCGCCGCCCAACTCGACTGTCAGCGCGAGTTCCGACCCGTCGCCCTTTGCCTTGACGTCGAGTTCGAGACCGAGCTTGACCCCGCCCTTGCCGTCTCCCTTGAGCGAGATCGCCTTCGGGACGTCGTACTTCTTGATGGTCCACCGAACGCGGTTGCGCAGGCCCTTCACAGTCACGATCGAGCTGATCTCGGTGCCGACACCCAGTTGTTCGGGAAGTTCACTGCGCCATCCGTCGTGAACCACGAGCCAGTTTTCGTATCCACTGAGATCGGACGCCTTGTCCCACACTTCCTGAGGAGGAAGCGGAACGTCGATTTTCACTGTGAGCTTTGCCATGGCAGAACAATAAGCCCCGTGCGCCTTTTCCGTAACCAGAGGTACCAGAAAGACGCACGGGGCTTTGCCCCTCTTAGTGGCTGACAGCCTTTTCGACGCCGACGCCGGTGAGGGAGCGAACTTCCATCTCCGCCTGCTTTGCCGGATCTTCGATCTTGTTACGTCCGATGTACGTACCGACGATGCCGAGGACGAATGCCAGCGGAATCGAGACGATGCCGGGGTTCGAGAGCGGGAACCAGGCGAAGTCGGAGTTCGGGAACATCGACGACGGCTTGCCCGACACTGCCGGGGAGAACACGATCAGCGTCAAGCAGCTGATCAAACCGCCGTAGATGCTGAAGAGCGCACCGGTGGTGTTGAACTTCTTCCAGAACAACGAGTAGAGCAGGGTGGGCAGGTTCGCCGAGGCCGCCACTGCGAAGGCGAGAGCCACCAGGAAGGCGATGTTCTGCCCCATCGCCATGATGCCGAGAACGATGGAGACGAGTCCGATGACCACGACGGTGATTCGAGAAACTCGAACCTGCTGCTCCTCGGTTGCGTTGCCGCGCTTGATGACACTGGCGTAGATGTCGTGAGCGAACGACGCCGAAGCAGTGATCGCGAGACCGGCAACGACGGCGAGGATGGTCGCGAACGCCACCGCGGAGATGATGCCGAGAAAGATGGTGCCACCGAGCTCGAAGGCGAGAAGCGGAGCGGCCGCGTTCTCCTTACCAGGCGCTGCCAAGATCTTGTCCGGTCCGACCATGCTGGCCGCGCCGTAGCCGAGAACCAGTGTGAACAGGTAGAAGGCACCGATCAGCGCGATCGCCCAGGTCACCGAGCGGCGAGCTTCCTTGGCAGTGGGCACCGTGTAGAAGCGCATCAGCACGTGCGGCAGGCCCGCCGTGCCGAGCACCAAAGCGATTCCGAGAGAGATGAAGTCGAGCTTCGTCATTCCGGAAAGACCGTACTTGGCACCGGGCCCGAGGATGTCGCGTCCCTGCACACCCTTGGTGGTGGAACTGTTGACCATGTCCTGCGCATTGGCGAGCAACTGAGAGAAGTTGCCGCGCACTGCCCACAGAACGAGTACGAACATGATTCCGGCTCCGGCAACCAGCAGAACTGCCTTGACCATCTGTACGTAGGTGGTGCCCTTCATGCCGCCGACCAAGACGTACACGATCATCAGCACACCCACGATCGCGACGACGATCGACTGTCCCACCTTGCCGTCGATGTTGAGCAGCAGCGCGACAAGTCCACCGGCGCCGGCCATCTGGGCAAGAAGATAGAAGAGGGAAACGGCCAGAGTGGACAGGGCCGCCGCCATGCGCACCGGACGCTGCTTGAGTCGGAAGCTCAGCACGTCGGCCATCGTGAATCTGCCCGTGTTCCTGAGCAATTCGGCGACCAGGAGCAGTGCAACCAACCAGGCGACAAGGAAGCCGATGGAGTACAGGAAGCCGTCGTAGCCGTACACGGCGATCGCACCTGCGATACCGAGGAACGATGCCGCCGAGAGGTAGTCACCGGCGATGGCGAACCCGTTCTGCGGGCCGGTGAACTGCCCACCACCGGTGTAGAAGTCGGACGCCTTCTTGGTGGTCCGGCTGGCGCGGATCACCAGCGTCATGGTCACGACGACAAACGCAAGGAAGATCGCGATGTTGAAGGCTGGGTTTCCTACGTCCGTTCCGGACGCGGCGAGTGTGGTGATCACTGTGCGGGACCTTCCAGTTCTTCACGGATGGCGGCGGAGCGGGGATCGAGCTCACGACCGGCGAACTTCACGTACCACGCGGTGATGGCGAAGGTCGTGACGAATTGCCCGAGGCCGAGGATGATGCCGAGATTGATGTTGCCGAGGACCTTGGTGGCCATGAAGTCGTGGGCATAGGTAGCCAGGACGACGTACACCGCATACCAGAGCAGGAAGAATGCAGTGATGGGGAAAACGAACTTGCGCAGACGCGTTCGGAGTTCCTGGAATTCGGGACTCGCTTGCATGTCTATGAATGCCTGGGCATCCGGGGTGCGTCGCTCTTGCGGCGACCCCTCACTGATTTCTGCTGTGGACACTGCCGGCTCCTCGCCTCGCGTGTGAAGTGAACTACGCACAGACGTTAGTGAGATCGGAGTCACATGAAGACGCTGTGGCGCCAGTCACACGGTGAGCAGTCGCGCGCTGCGCCGAACGGTCAGGCAGGCGCGACCAACGGCAGAGGGTTCGGGCGGTGAAAGTCAGGGTTGGCGGAGATCGTCTTCGCGATCGGAGCCCATTCCGAGACGTTCCGGGGCGTGCATCCGCGTGAAGATTCGCGCAATATCTGCCGGTATCTGCTTCGACGACACCTTGCTCACGACGATCATCGTGAGGAACGCCAGCGGCACGCTCACCGCGGCCGGGAACGCGAAAATGGCTGCCGGCCAGCCACCGAGGACGTCCTCCGACAAACCACCCAGGACGGCGACAGTAGCGGCAGTCCCCGCAACACATCCACCGACAACCATCCCCGCCCCCGCGCCGACGGCAGTCAGACCGCGCCACCAGATACCCAATACGAGCAGTGGGCAGAGCGTCGACGCAGCGACTGCGAACACCAAACCGACGGTTCTCGAGAGGTCGACCGACACCACCGCCAGCGACAGCACGAGAGGAACGACCCCGGCCAGTAGCGCTGCAATACGGAAGTCTCGAACTCGACCACGGAGAACGTCGGTACTGACGACGCCCGCGATGCTGACGAGCAATCCGGACGACGTCGACAGGAAAGCGGCGATGGCACCGGACGCCACGAGGGCTGCCAGCAGTTGTCCGCCCCACCCCGAGAACACCGAGCCCGGCAACAGCAGCACCGCCGCGTCAGAGGTGCCGGTGATCAGAAGTTGCGGGACGTACAGACGAGCGAAGACGCCGAGGAGTGTCGGAAACAGGTAGAACACGCTGACCAGACCGACAACGGCGAGCGACGTCAGACGGGCTGCCCGGCCGTCGGGGTTGGTGTAGAACCGGACGAGAACATGAGGAAGGCCGAGCGTTCCGAGGAAGGTCGCGAGCATCAGCGAGTACACCTGGTACATCGGGTGCGGCCCACCGAAACCCCAACCTGGGGTGATCCAGTCAGAGTTCTGCGCGGGCGCTCCGGCGACGACGGGGACAGCGGCTCCCGCGTCGAGGACCATGGACATGCCTTCACCGAGAGTGTGCTCCCCCGGCCCCAGGGTCATCGTGCCTTCGACCGCTCGCCCGTCGACTGTGCCGCCGCTGACCGTCACCGGCTCGGACACCTGGACGACGACGTCGGTGGTGATGTCGACGGTCGTCGCAGTGGTGACCGTCGGCGGCATCGACGCGCCGACGTCGTGGTGATCGCCGAAGAAGTAGAAGGTCAGTGCCACAGCGGGAATCGCGACGGCAGTCAGTTTCAGCCAGTACTGGAAGGCCTGAACGAAGGTGATCGAGCGCATCCCGCCGCCGACGACGTTGGCGATGACGATGACCCCGACCGCTACGCCGCCGATCCAACTGGGAACCCCGAGCAAGATATTGAGCGTCAGTCCCGCGCCTTGGAACTGTGGAATCAAATACAGGATGCACACCATCGCGACCACGAGCATCGCGAGCTTGCGCAATCGCGGTGAGCCGAGACGGAACTCGGCGAAATCGGGGACGGTATACGCACCGGAACGCCGAAGCGGCGCTGCGACGAACAGCAGCAGGGCGAGGTATCCGGCGGTGAAGCCGATGGGATACCAGAGTGCGTCGGCGCCGTACTTGGCGACCAGCCCCGCAACACCGAGAAACGAAGCAGCAGAGAGGTACTCGCCGGAGATGGCCGTCGCATTCCACCGCGCGCTGACGGTTCTGGACGCGACGAGAAAGTCCGAGGTGGTACGAGCGAGCCGAACGCCGTAGATTCCGATAGCCACCGTCGCGACAGCTGCTGCCACGATGCCGAGCACCGTCAACACCGGGATAGGTTGTCCTCCCACAGTGCCGCGCTCAGTCGTCCACGATGTCGTTGAAGTCCTGCTCGTTTCGCTCCGCACGACGCACGAACACCCAACCGGTCGTCAACAGCAAGGGATACACGGCGCCGCCCATCACGAGCCAGGGCAACCGGATGCCAAGGATCGCGACCTCCGACAGCGTCGGGAAGAGGTGCGTCAGCAGCGGCACCGCACACAGGAGCCCGGCCGCGACGACGGCAAGGCGAATTGCCAGTCCCAACTGCGCGCGAACGAGACCGCGGATCATGGCGTCACCGACTTCGGTCTGTTCCTGCACCTCCACCCGTGTTCGCACGATCCGTGCGCCACTACGTTGCGCCAACACAACGCGCTCACGCTGCGGAGGATCGGACTGCGACGTCACCGCGACAACCAACTCTGCTTGGGCGCACGAACCAGTCGATCCTTGAGTTCACGGGTGTGTCTGCGGCTGACCGGAAGCTCGACGGGAGGCTTGTCACCGTGCGGGCGCAGACAGACCACCAATCCACTGCCTACTGTGCGGATGCCGGTGACCAGCGCCAGAGACACCAGGTAGGAGCGGTGCACACGCAAGAAGCCCGCGTCGGCCCAGCGTGATTCGAGCGTCGAGATCGGGATGCGCACCAGGTGCGACTTTCCAGCGGTGTGCAAACGCGCGTAGTCCCCGTCGGCTTCCACCCACTCCACCGAGGAACGCTGAACGAGCGTCGTGACACCGCCCAGTTCCACCGGGATCACCTCGTCCGTGGGCGCAGCTTCGGGTTTGCTCTCACTCTTGGTGCGCCCGGCGAGCCCCACGATCCGCTGAACGGCCTGAGCGAGACGCTCCTCCCGGAGCGGTTTGAGTAGGTAGTCGACGGCGCCGAGATCGAATGCGTCAACCGCTCGATCGTCGTGCGCTGTCACGAACACCACGGGCGGTGGCGTCGCGAAATTGGAGAGGATGCCGGCCAGTTCGAGACCGTCGAGTCCGGGCATGTTGATGTCGAGAAACACCGCGTCGATGCTTCCACCGCGCAGTATCCGCAACGCTGTCGTCGCATCCGATGCCGTGTGAACGTGCGCCACCGAGCCCTCGGCGCGCAGCAAGAAGGCCAGCTCGTCGAGGGCTGGTTTCTCGTCGTCGACGGCAAGGACGGTCAGCTGGGCATCAGTGTCAGTCTCGTTCACAACAGGTCCATGTTCCCACGACGGTTTCAGCCTGATCATCGAAGGCGAGAATCAGACGTGAATACCCTGCTTGAACTTGGGAACACGCATGCTGACCTTCGTACCGGCACCCGGCGCTGTCTCCACCACGAGTCCGTAGTCGTTGCCGAACGCGGCACGAAGTCTGTCGTCGACGTTGGCCAAACCGACGTGAGCAGCTTCTCGTGCGCTGGGTCGCCCCGATCCCGACTCGATGGCGTCGAGCGAACCGGAGCGCAGTAGTTCGGGGTCCATCCCCACACCGTCGTCCTCGACGCTGATGATGCAGTCCGGTCCCTCGTCCGCAGCCACGATGCTCACGGTCCCGCCCTCCGGCTTACTCGAAATGCCGTGACGAACCGCGTTCTCGACCAGCGGTTGGAGGGCAAGGAAAGGAAGAACCACGTTGAGCACTTCGGGTGCTATCTGAAGGCGGACGTTCAGAGCCTCCCCGAATCGCGCGCGTTCGAGGGTCAGGTAACGATCGATGTTGCGCAGCTCGTCGGCAAGCAGGGTGAACTCACCCGCAGATCGGAACGAGTACCGCGTGAAGTCCGCGAACTCGAGGATCAGTTCTCTGGCCCGCGCCGGATCGGTTCGAACAAACGATGCGACCGTGTTGAGCGCGTTG
Source organism: Rhodococcus sp. MEB032 (assembly GCF_030208925.1). Taxonomy (NCBI): domain Bacteria; kingdom Bacillati; phylum Actinomycetota; class Actinomycetes; order Mycobacteriales; family Nocardiaceae; genus Rhodococcus; species Rhodococcus sp. MEB032. Next base: position 23,299 of record NZ_JARVSY010000006.1, on the reverse strand, counting down.
TAGATGAAATGAGGACTGATCTGTGCGCGCAGGGCACGCACTTCGGCTCGATCCAACAGGGCTCTGGACGCGTCGAGGTCGGCGAGTTCGATCTGACTGCAGGCATATCGTGCCACCTCGGTGACCGCTCCGAGCATTCCCGGCCACGGGTCCTCGCTGGTGACGATTCCCAGTACGCCGACCACGCCGATGTCCTCGATCAGCAGGGGCTGAGCGATCAGCGCTCGCACATGGTGATCGCTCGGTCCGCGCACCAGGTCCGAGTGCGTGACGAGTACCCGGCGTTCGCCTTCGATCGCACGAATGGCGGCGTCGTGGAATTGTTCGGACAACGCTTCGTGACGGCCGTCCCACGCCAACAGGTTTCCCGACGCGTCTGCCAGGCCCAGACCGGAGCCGCCGGTCAGCTCACGTAGGTGAGGCGCCGCCTCGGCGGCCGAATTCTCGTCGAGTCCACGCCGAAGTGGCCGCGCGGCAAGCGAAGCCGTATGGAGAGCGGCATGGACGGCACGTTCGGTGGGGGTGGTCACCTCACGTCTGGTGCGCATCCACACAGCCGTCAGCGCCCCGGCCACTGCGAGAATCAGCACGCTGAGAAGCGCGACCACGGCCGGACTCACCGCGAGTCCTCGTCCAGTTTCCGTATCAGTGTTTTCGGAGCCACCGTGCGGTACGCATCTTCGACGACGTCGGCTACGTCGTTCCAGAATTTCTCGTCCTCGGTCTCGTCGGCACTCGGAACGTCGAGGTACACGCCGATCCATCCCCGGCCACCCACGTACGGAGGGACGAAGAACCTCGACGGGTCACGACTGACCCAATCTGCCTGCGCCCCAGGTGGGGCCGCGGCCCAGATCGCGACGCGATCGTCGTGGTGGTGATCTGCCATGGTGACGAACTGCGGCGCCTTGCGCACGAACCACGACGCTTCACCGTGGCTGACCCGCTCGGTCGCCTCCGGCAATGCCAGTGCAAGAGCGCGGATTCGCTCCAACGGCGTCATCGATTCACGACCCGCAGGTATTCGGTGCCGGAACACCTGCAAATCGATCCTTCACCCACGCGACAGCTCCCGGCACAGCGGCGCCGTCCGCATGACCTTCACCCGGTCGCGCCTGGAATTCGATGACGTCACCGTCGGCGCAGGCGCGTTCGACTGCCGCCTCGGTCCATTCCGGACGGATCAGGTTGTCGTTGGTACCGACGACTACGTACATCGGACCGCTCGCGCGTTGACGGGGAAGAGCAACATCGCTGAGCCACGCGTGAATTCGGTCCGCATCCTCGGCGGTGGCCGGCCGCGTGTCGGCGGGCGTCACCTTTCCGACCAGACCCAACTTCTCCGTCGCCCGAGCGGTCAGGCACGAGGTGAGCAGGTCGTAGTTCTGCTCGAATGCGCCGCGCACGTAGTCGGTTCGTTCGAGGTCCGGATGGGTGAGGGACAGCCCTTCGAGTACATAGGGCAGCAGCAGTTGCTGAGGCAGTGACAGATTCACCTCGGAATCACTCGAGATGATCGGCGAGATGTCCGCTGCCGGGGACAGGTTTGCTGCACCGACGAATTCGAGTCCGTCGCCGTAGGTGTCGGCTTCCTCGGCTGCTGCCCAGGATGCCTGCCCGCCTTGGGACAGCCCCAGAGTTGCCCAACGAGTCGAGGTGTCCGGAACGACGTTGCGCGCCGCTCGAACCGCGTCGATGACGTTGAACGCCGCGGTGTCCGGTTGCAGGTAAGGATGCGGGTCCGGAGTGCCGAGGCCCTCGAAGTCGGAGACAGCGACCACGTATCCCGAGTCGAGGAACGGCGCGACCAGGCCGATCGTGCCGAACAGGGTCGGCGAGGCCGACGGCGCGCAGTCGTCCGAAATACCCGTCGTGCCATGGCCGATGGAGACGATCGGCCAACCGCCCTCCGGCGGAGTTCCAGGCGGCGTGAACACCGTTCCCGACACCTGAGTCTCTCGGCCGTCGATACCGGAGGTGGAGCCGTACAGGATTTTCACCGCGCTTGCTCCGGACGCCGCCACTTCGGCTGTGCTGGTGAAGGGTTCACTGTCGAACACGACGCCACGTTGCGCACTGCTCTCGACCGACGGGGTTGTCGTGGTCGAGGTGTCGGTGACGGAGACATCCGGCGAGGCATCCGATCCGCAGCCGACGCTCACGAGAAGTGCGCTCGCCACCACGACTCCCCAGACTGCGCGAACCCTCGAACTCCGAACAGTCATACGCAGTGTTCCCCTCTATTTGCCCGCACCGCTACCTGCTCGGCGACGCCTGACACGTTCCTCTGCTGCGGCCTCTTCGATGTCGAGTCCTTCCAATACGGTACGCAATACCTCGTCGTCGAGATCTCCGTCGTCACGTGCGGCGATCAGCGCAACTCGTTGCGAGCGCAGTGACTGATGCCGGAACTTGTCGAACAGAGCTCCCGCATTCCACAAGGCGGCCTCGCGATCGGCGTCCTCGTCGACCTCCTGGAGTTGAAGCCTCGCCTGCATCGAGCGTCGTACGCGTTCGACGATCGCCTGCAGTTCCTTCCCGTCGATCCCCGGCGGAGGGTGCGCGGCCGCGTCTGCCAACGCCTTCTCTCCCGCCTTGCGAGAAATGTTGCGGGCCAACTCCATCTGTTCCTGCGTGCGCAACTGCTCGTAAGGATCCGCGACGTCGAGGCGACGGATCATGAACGGCAAGGTAGATCCCTGGATGAGCAATGTCCCGACCGCGACGATGAACGCGATCGCCTGGATGACGCCGCGTCCGGGGAACGGCTCGCCGGACGAGAGTGCAAACGGGATACCGCCGGCCGCAGCAAGAGTGACGACGCCGCGCATTCCAGCCCACGAGACCACCAGATTCTGTTTCCACGTCAGTTGATTCTCGCGATCACGGCGCAGGGTTACACCGAATCGCACACGCGAGTAGCTCAGGAACAGCCACACCGGCCGAATCACGATGACAACGGCCAGGACTGCGAGACCGTACGCGAACACGTGAAGCACCGGAAGTCCGTCGGCGACAACATCGTCGATCACAAAGCTCAGCTGGAGCCCCATGTATGCGAAGACGAACATCTCGAGAAGAGTGTCCAGGCTCGACCACACCGAGCGCTCCTGCAATCGCGTCATGATCGACGCGTCCGTCGAATAGTGCCCGATCACCAGACCAGCGACCACAACGGCCAGAACACCGGACGCGTGTAGTTCTTCGGCGGCCAGGTAGGCAGCGAACGGAAGCACCAACCCCAAGCCGGTTTCCAGTGGAGAGTCGTACATGCGGGCACGAACGAACTTGACGACAAACGCGAGCACCAAGCCGACGACAACGCCGCCGATCACTTCGTACGCGAAGAACAACAGGGGCGAATCGGTGGCAATTCGCGTTCCGGTCACTGCTGCGACGGCGACGGTGAAGAGCGTGAGCGCGGTGGCGTCGTTGACGAGCCCCTCGCCCGTCAGGATGGCGATCACCCGTTTCGGGAGCCCGAGCTTCTGACCGACCGCCACCGCGCTGACGGCGTCGGTCGGCGCGATCACGGCCCCGAGCACCAGGGCGGCGCCGATCGTGAACTCGGGCACCATCCATTCGGCGAAGAAGGCAACCACGAACGCCGTCACCAACACCATTCCGACGCCGAGGCGCAAGATCGGGGCCAAGTTGCGTTTGAAGGTCGCCACCGAGAATTTCAGAGCGGCCGAGTAGAGAAGCGGCGGCAGGACCACACCGAGAATGACGTGGGGATCGAGTTCCGGCCGCGGCATACCGGGTATGAAGGATGCGACCGAACCTACCGTCACCAAAACCAGCGGAGCCTGCAGGTTTCGTCGATTGGACAGCCCGGTGACTGCGATGGCGGCAATGACGACCAGCAGAATCCAGGTGAAGTTCACGCGTTCATTCTGCCCGCCGACCCTGGGAGTTCACCTAGCGGACGCACAGAAGCCCGCAACCTTTTCGGTGACGGGCCCCTGAGCAACGGTGCTACCGAAAAACGGTATGCCGAATCCGGTATTACTGCTTTTCGGGAACAGCCTTCTTGGCGGCCTCAGCTGCCTTGTCGATCTGATCGCCGTACTTGTTGCCGGTCTTGTCGTCGGCGATGTCGGCGACCTTGTCGATAGCGTCGTGAACCTTGTCGGAGTTCTCCGCTGCGAGCTCCTGGCCCTTTTCGACCAATCCCTTGACGTTGTCCAAGAAACCCATGTCCGTGTCCTCTCCCGGTGCTGACGCACATCCTTCGGCGGAATCGTTCCTCCGCGCCCTTCGATTCTCACAGGTCGACGGCCTCTGCGCCAGAAAGCAGGTCCGTGCGTTCGAGCCGTGCGCAACTCGCGGTAGCGTTAACCCGCCAATAGCTGATTGACCACCCATCGACATCGACAGGTGCCCGGTTTGAATGCAGGACTGCGCGGGACGGGGAGCGACCCCTACCCCACGCGTGAACTGCTGTCCCGGTGGTGGTCGGATCGCACCGATTACACCTGGCTCCCCCGATTCCTCGACACTCGCGGGCTGACCGTTCCCGGACGCAAATTAGTCGCGGTGTGGTGTTTTCTCTTCGCCCTGATCGCGGCGACCATGCAGTTGAGCCGCTTCGGTTCCGACACCGCCCTGGCGCGGTCGATCTTCGCCCTCGGAACTATCAGTGGCGCCTATGCGGGCTACCGCTGGGCGCGTAATGAATCGTGGCCAACTTGGCGACAATCCGTGGCCTTTGTCGTCTGGGCCGACCTGTGGCTCGCCGTCACTCTCTTCTTCGCCGTACGCACCGCTTTCGTCGGAACCATCGGCTGCATCCTGTTCATCATGATCGGCTTCTATGCGGCGATAGTTCACAGCCCTCGCGTTGCCATCAGCCACATCGGTTGGGCTCTTGCTGTCTGCACGACGCTCGCTGCCATGGCGATGTCCGAGCCGGTCAACGACGACTGGGTGGTCGTGAATCTCTATCTGATGGTTGCCGGTGTGGTTTTCTCCACCGCGTGGATTCTGCAGATCGTCTGGCTGCGCCTGACCGACGACGCACGCAACGCCCACCGGGACTACCTCACCGCGACACTCAATCGCCGCGGACTCCAGGACGAGGCACAGCATCTGCTGCGCAGTGATCGAACGCAGGCTCTGATCGCACTACTCATCGACGTCGACTCGTTCAAAAACCTCAACGACACGCACGGGCACGTCGCGGGCGACGACGCGTTGACCGCTGTCGCCGACCGCCTCATCGCTGCCGCCGGCCCCGATGCGGTGGTGGCTCGAATCGGTGGAGACGAGTTCGTCGTCCTGCGCGGAGTCGATCGAGGAGATATCGAGCAGGTCGCCACCGAGATACATTCGGCGGTTTCGTCCGACTCCGATCCCTATCCTGTGTCCGCCAGTACCGGCGTCAGTGTCTATCTGAGTCCCGAGACGGACTTACCGGATCGGGCTGTCAACGAACTGATCGAGCACGCAGACAATGCGATGTACCGAGCCAAGAAGCGGGGCGGCGATCGCATTGCCTGGGTGCAGATGTTCAGGCGCTGAAACTACTCACTCACTGTGGGCATGGTGATGCTCGCCGGGCAGGTCGTCGGGTGTCGCGAACATCTTTCGTTTCTCCCCGTGCAGGCGTGCGCTGATCCACCACGAGAGTTCCACGAGTACAACGCCGATCGCGCCGAGGGTGATCGCGAGCGTCGTCGCAGCGACGTTGCTCGGATCCAGTTTGAAGAACTCGCGGGTGAACGGCAGCGCGAACAGGATGAGGTATCCGGCCACCGACCCGCCGATCAGAACGAGCTTCCACCAGACGTACGGCCGAGCCACGACGGCCAGAACCCACACGGCGATCATGATCAACGTGATGAGCGCACTGGTTCCGGCCTGGATCTTCTGGGTTTCCGTCTGGTCCGGGCCTTGGTAAGCCAATACGTAGGAGATGAACGTGGTGATGCCGATGATCAGGCCCGACGGCAACGCCAGACGCATCACGCGCGAGACGAAACCGGTTCGCGCGCGCTCGTTGTTGGGTGCCAGAGACAAGATGAAGGCCGGGATACCGATCGTGAACCACGCTGCGATCGTGACGTGGCGGGGCAGGAACGGGTACGGCAGCGGTTCGAAGTCGAAGACCTGGGACAGGACGCCGGTGATGCCGATCAGGAACGCAAGCACCACCGAGTAGACGGTCTTGGTCAGGAACAGATTCGACACACGCTCGATGTTGCCGATCACTCGGCGGCCTTCCGCGACGACGTACGGGAGCGTCGCGAACTTGTTGTCCAGCAGCACGATCTGGGCCACGGCTCGGGTAGCCGGGCTGCCCGACCCCATCGAGACTCCGATGTCGGCGTCCTTGAGGGCGAGCACGTCGTTGACGCCGTCACCGGTCATCGCGACGGTATGTCCGCGAGACTGCAAGGCCGCGACCATTTCCCGCTTCTGATCCGGTCGCACTCGACCGAACGTCGTTGCTCCGTCGAGAGTGTCCGCCAGCTTTTCCTGATCGCTGGGCAGCTCTCGCGCGTCGATGGGGCGGTCGCCGCCTTCGAGTCCGAGGGATCCGGCAACGGCGCCGACGGAAACCGCGTTGTCGCCGGAAATGACCTTGACCGCGACCTTCTGGCTGGCGAAGTACTCCAACGTCTCCTGGGCGTCCGGGCGCACTTTCTGCTCGAGCACGACCAGAGCTTCGGGGGTGACGGTGCCAGGGGCGTCGGCGTCGTCGACGGGGAGGTCGCTGCTGCCGAGCATGAGGACACGAAGTCCGCTCGAACCCACTTCCTCGGCCTTGCGGGCCATTTCCGAGTCGGGATCGAGCAGCACGTCCGGGGCACCGAGTACCCAGTTGCCGTGACTGCCGTACGACTGGCCGCTCCACTTCTTCGCCGAGGAGAACGGCGCCACCGCTGTCGCTTCGCCCCACCCGGAGTCGTCGGAGAGAGACTCGCGAATCGCCAGGACACTCGCGTTGGGGCGAGGGTCGGACGCGGCCATCGCGCTCAACGCGGACTTGACCGCAGTCTCCCCCGATCCACCCGGTGCGACGTCGACCTCGGACAGGCGCATGCCGTTCTCGGTCAGCGTTCCGGTCTTGTCCGCGCACACCACGTCGACACGGGCCAGACCCTCGATCGCCGGCAACTCCTGAACGAGGCACTGGCGCTTGCCCAACCGGATCACACCGACCGCAAATGCAATGGACGTCATGAGCACAAGGCCTTCGGGAACCATCGGAACCAGAGCTGCCACCATGCCGTTGAGTGCCGGTCGGATCGGCAGGCCGATCGTGAAGAGCTGATTGAAGATGATCAGCGCACCCGCCGGAATCATCAGGTAGGTGATGAACTTCAGGATCTTGTCGATGCCGCTACGCAGTTCGGAATGCACGAGGGTGAACTTGCTCGCCTCTTCGGCCAGCTTGGCCGCGTATGCATCGCCGCCGACCTTGGTGGCGCGGTATGCACCGCTGCCCGCGGCAACAAAACTGCCCGACAACACTTGCTGGCCACTCGCCTTGTGAACCGGATCGGCCTCACCGGTGAGCAGCGATTCGTCGACCTCGAGTGCAGCCGAACTGACCACCTCACCGTCGACTACTATCTGGTCACCGGATCCGAGTTCGATAATGTCGTCGAGCACAACATCTTTGGGCGCCATCGCCACGGCGACGCCGTCACGCCTGACCATGGGCTTGGCCTGACTCACGATGGCCAGAGCGTCGAGCGTGCGCTTGGCGCGGATCTCCTGGATGATGCCGATACCGCTGTTCGCGATGATCAGCAGTCCGAACATGCCGTCGATGATCGAACCCGTCGCGAGCACGATCACCAACAACACGGTCAGGATCGCGTTGATGCGAGTGAAGACGTTGCCGCGAATGATGTCCTTGACCGAGCGGGACGCCCGGTCCGGTACATCGTTGGTTTGTCCCGACGCGATCCTTGCTGCAACCTGATCGGCGGTCAGACCGCGGGCGACGTCGACGTCGTCCGGCAATCGCTCAGGCGCTACCGCCACTGCTGTCTCTTCTGAACTGGTGTGCTCGTGAGCCATGGTCAAAGATTACGCACCCGGAGCAACTAATCAGGGTCGGACTCGTGTGGCAATGACGGCTACACGAAGATCACACCCGTGCGCCGCGGTTCTGCGATGCTGGTCGGAACGAGCAGAGAAGGCCATCGAGGAACGGTATGAAATACGTCTACAACGGTCTAGACGAGGCGCTTCGGTGCGAACGGCCCGTCGACCTGCCGATTTCTCTCGACCTCAACCGGACCGACAACGTGGTTGTCTGGTTGTCGGCGATTCGGGTTTACTCGTTCGGGATGATGTTCGCGATTGATGCCCGCTACGAGGATCCGGCACTCTCGCTGAGTCTCGGCACTTACGACGGGCGTCCCACGTTCACACATTTCAGCGCGCCGCTACTCCTCGGCCTCGGTTTCGCGGACGGATCATCGGTGACAACCGCGCAAAGAACGCGAGGCTCGCTGCTGGAGTTACGCACGGCTGAAAGCCGCTCGGGCTCAGTGCGCGGTGAGTATTTGCTGGCTCCGATACCGCCCGCCGGGCCGATCGATGTCGCAACTGCATGGCCTCAGCTGGGAATGGACGAGAAGGTTGTCACCCTCGACGGAGAAGGCATCGCATCCGCATCCGCAAGTGTCACACAACTATGGGAACCGAAACGACAACCCGATCCCGACCTCACCAGTGAACAAGTGACACATCAACTGCAGTACCAACGTGGGGGTTGGTTCGGAATCCGACTGGATTGAGGAAGATCCCGGGTGACTTTCGAGCACGGGCCGCAGTCAGCCCAGCGGTATCCACCACTTCGACGGCGGTGTCGGTGACAACGCGTCGATCCTGCCGCCCGGCATCGGGACCGACACTGTTGTGCCCGCATCTGCAGCCGACTCGTCGAGGCGAATGATCGGCTCCGACCACGAGTGAAACGCGAGGTTGAACGTCGCCCAGTGAATCGGGACGAAGACACCGCGCGACCCGTCGCCCTTGTTGAGGTCGATGTGCGTCTGCACTGCCTCTTCCGGATTCATGTGGATGTCCGGCCAGCGCACGTCGTACGCACCGACGGGGAGAAGCGTCAGATCGAAAGGCCCATAGGTTTCACCCAGCTGTTCGAAACGTGATGTGTATCCGCTGTCACCACCGAAGAAGACCCGGTGCTTCGGCCCGGCGAATACCCACGACGCCCACTGGGTCGTGTTCCGGACAAGGCCACGACCGGAGAAGTGACGAGCCTCCGTGCACGTGAGGACCAGGTCGCCGATCTTGGTCGACTCGTCCCAGTCCAATTCCACGATCCGGTTCTCGGGCACCTTCCAGTGCCGCAGGTGAGCCCCGATACCGATCGGCACGACGAACGGAGCGGTCTGTGTACGAGTCAGGGTCTTGACCGTAGCCATGTCGAGATGGTCGTAGTGATCGTGAGAGATGACTATCGCATCCACTGCAGGCAGTTCGGTCAAAGCCACCGGAGTGGGGTGCATGCGTGCGGGACCTACTGTGGCCGAGGGTGATACGCGTTCACTCCACACCGGATCGGCGAGAACGCGGTAGCCGTCGACCTCGACGAGAACGCTCGAATGGCCGTACCACGTCACCGCCGCGTCGCCGGCTGCCGCCGGTGCCAGCGGAGTGGCCAACGGAATCGGCCGACGCGGCCGACCCGTCGACCCTCGCGTGGCCATCGACTTGAACATTCCGACATCGGTGCCCGGAACCAGTGTGCTGCTGGGCTCCGAGTTGTGGAACTGGCGGTCCCGGTATCGCGGGGACATCGCCGCATACGGTTGCACCGTGTTTCGCGAGGCCCCGATCTGCGTCGGGATGCCCCATGCGGCTCGCGCCACCCACCCCGTCGCCGCGGCAACAGCAGCAACTCCGAGAACCGTCGTCTTCTTCATTCAGACGAGCGTAGCCACTATCTGCCCTGCGTGCCCGGCGCCTGTTTTCCCTGCAACCAGCTTTACTTACCCTTGAATACGGGAGGGCGGTTCTCGATGCGGGCAGCGCGGGCTTCCTGGACGTCCTCGCTGAGCCAGGCGGCGTGAAGCGCGTCGAGCTGCTCGGGAGACTGCTCCTCCATGGTGCCGTCGTCGTTGAGAACCATCTTCATGTGCCGCAACGACAGCGGTGCGAGATTCGCGATGCGGTGTGCCCATTCCTGAGCGTCGTCGAGGGTTCCGATTTTGTTGGCGAGGCCGCGAGTGAAGGCTTCTTCGGCGCCGATCTGTTCGATGCCGAGCAAAATGGTGCGCGCGGGACCGCCGCCGACCAGCGACGCGAGCCGACGCATCGTCCACTTGTCCACCGAGACACCGAGGGTGGCGGCCGGGATTCCGAAGCGAGCGCTCGGCGCTACGACGCGAAGATCCGACGCGATGGCCAGTTGTGTGCCCGCGCCGATGGCCGGACCGTTGACGGCAGCGATGACCGGGATGGGCGCCGTGTCGATAGAGCGAAGCATCTCGAACAGGCGATCGGTGAAGCCCTCCATGTAGACGTCGCCGGAAAGGTCCGCGCCTGCACAGAACGCCGATCCCTCACCGGTGATGACGACGACGTGCGCGTGCTCGGCTACCGCCGCGTTCATCGCGTCCCGTATTGCGATGCAGAGTTCCGCGCTGAGCGCATTACGACGCTCGTGACGCTGCAACTCGATGGTCACGACGTTGCCGTCACGGGAGAACCCGATCATGTCCGCTCACTTTCGTTTCTGGAAGGCTCGACACAGGGATGTTCCGAGGCGCCGATACCGTCCGCATACTTCTCTGCAGCTAAGTTCTGTACATCAGGAGGTTAGATTACCGATGAGTACAGACGACCTTGCCGCACAGCAACCACACCCGGTTGACGTGGTGGTGATCGGCGCCGGACAGGCCGGACTCTCCGCCGCGTACTACCTGCGCAAGTTCGGAATCGAGCCCGAATCGGGGTTCGTGGTGCTCGATCATGCGGCCGGTCCGGGCGGGGCGTGGCAGTTCCGTTGGCCGAGCCTGACACTGAGCACCGTCAACGGCGTCCATGACCTCCCGGGAATGTCCTTCGCGGAAACCACCGGTACAGACGCCGAACAGGTGCCTGCATCGGTGGCGGTCCCCCACTACTTCGAACTGTACGAAAAGCAATTCGAACTTCCCGTCCACCGCCCGGTACACACGCGAGTGGTGTGTCCGAGGGAAGAGCGCCTGCGGATCGAGACCGACCGGGGAGTATTCGCGGCGCGAGGCTTGATCAACGCGACGGGGACCTGGGAGCGGCCCTTCATCCCCCACTATCGCGGGGCCGAGTCGTTCCGTGGCCGACAACTGCACACGAAGGACTATCGAACCGCTGCCGAGTTCGAAGGCAAACATGTCGTCGTGGTCGGCGGCGGGATCTCGGCTGTCCAACTGCTCGACGAGATCTCACGCGTCACGACCACTACCTGGGTGACGCGGCGCGAACCCGAGTTCCGCGACGAGCCGTTCACGCCGGACATCGGCCGCGCTGCGGTTGCCATGGTCGAAGATCGTGTACGACGCGGCCTGCCACCGGGATCCGTTGTCTCGGTGACCGGCCTCCCGGTAACGCCTGCCATCCAGGCAGCGCGAGAGCGTGGTGTGATGAATCGACTGCCGATGTTCTCCGAAATTCTTCCGAACGGCGTGAAGTGGGCCGACGGTACCGTCGTCGACGCCGATGTCATCTTGTGGTGCACCGGTTTTCGTAGCTCACTCGATCACCTGGCGCCGTTGCACCTGCGCGGACCGGGTGGCGGAATCCCGATGACCGGGCGCCTCGCCACGCAGGTCGAAGCCGACCCTCGCGTGCACCTGGTGGGATACGGACCGTCGTCGTCGACGATCGGAGCCAACCGCGCCGGCCAAGCGGCAGCGCGCGAACTGACCGCGTACCTGGGAATCGGCGAATGAACAGAATCCTTGTTCCGGGCGAAACCTGCTGGCGCATCGAACCGGCGGACAATCTTGCCTGCATCGTCGACGCCGCTGACTACTTTCATCATGCGAAGTCCGCAATGCTGCAAGCTGAAAAGCGAATCATGTTGATCGGCTGGGACTTCGACACGCGCATCAAACTCGAACCAGGCGAGCAGACTCTCGACGGCCCCAACCGGTTGGGAATGTTCCTCCGCTGGCTCGTCCGCGAGAAACCCGACCTCGAAATCCTCGTACTCAAATGGAACATCGGCGCGTTCACCGCAATCGGCCGCGGCATGACTCCCGTCTTCGTGTCCAACTGGCTGACCGACGAGCGCCTACGGTTCGAGATCGACGGCGCCCACCCGGTTGGTGCGGCGCACCATCAGAAAATCATCGTCATCGACGACGCTCTGGCGTTCTGCGGCGGCATCGACATGACTGTGGACCGCTGGGACACCTCGGATCACGTCGACCGAAACGATTATCGAATCACGCCGAGCGGAAGGCGTTACGGCCCTTGGCATGACGCAACCACGGCGGTCGACGGCAATGCGGCTGCGGCCATCGGCGAATTGGCGCGGGCACGCTGGAAATCCGCAACCGGCGAGGATCTGACACCGGTCAAGAGCACTGCGACTCCGTGGCCCGTCAATTTGGCTCCCACCTTGCGGGTGGTCGACGTAGCCGTCGCCAGAACATTGCCGGAACTCGGCGAGCGCGCGGAGGTTCGTGAGATCGAGGCGTTGTATCTCGCCGCCATCGCCGGCGCCGAACACACGCTGTACATCGAAAGCCAGTACCTCGCCTCACGCACGCTGGCCGAGGCGATTGCCGCGCGCCTGCGTGAGGACGACGGACCGGAAATCGTTCTGGTCATTCCGCGCAACGCCGACGGTTGGCTGGAACAAAAGGCGATGGACGGGGCGCGCCACGACCTGCTGCATCTGCTGTGGTCCGCTGACATCCACGACCGTTTCGGTGCGTTTTATCCCGTGACCTCCTCTGGCGCACCCATTTACGTACATGCCAAGGTTCTCGTGATGGACGATCGCCTCCTGCGAATCGGGTCGTCGAATCTCAACAACCGTTCGATGGGCTTCGACACCGAGTGCGACATCGCCGTCGAATCCGACGACGACGCAGATGTCGAGTTGCGCGCCTCGATCATCGGATTGAGGCGCCGGCTACTCAGCGAGCACCTCGACGTCACCGAGGAAGAAGTCGACGACGCGTCGGGTGAGCAGTCACTGTTGTCGACGGTTCGCGCTCTCTCGACCTCCGACGCTCGCAGTCTGCGCGAATTCGACCGGAACACAGTCGACGGCGAAGACCACGTGCTCGCTGAAAATGCACTGATGGATCCCGAGCGCACGCCGCCCAGACTGAGCGATCGAATCGAAGGATTGCGCCGCCTGCTCGGCAAACGCTGAGACTCTAGAACACGCGCACGCAGTGCCCGGTTGCCAGCGCGAGTTCGACGAGCGTTGCACCGTGAACACTCGGGACGAGCGCGAGGAGAAACGTATCGCTGTCGCTGTCGAGCCAGGCAAGTGAAACGCCCGTATCGGTGATGTTGTCGCCGATACGGGCGAGAAGCGATTCGAGTCCGGCAGCTCGATCGAAGGCCACGACAAGACTGTCCGCCCACTCCCACGATCCCGCCGGCGCCGACGTGAGCACTCGCAGCTGACCCAGAACCTCGGCAGCATCCTCGTTCCAGTCCACCCAGACCAGGCGTTCTTGTTCGTGCAATGCGTCGACGAGAGCAAACCACGCCATTTCCGGGTGTGGCTTCTCGAGCGTCTGTGAGTACAACTCGTTCTGCACTTCGACATACCGTTCCGGTTGGTCGATCGCGAGAGTCACACGATCGATGACAACAGCGCTGTCAGGGGCGAGCAGTTCGGCGATCGCGCGCAACGCGTCGCGAGCAGTTCCACTCACTATGGCTCCAAGTTCAATTCGGTCATCGGTGCGGTTTCCACATTCTGACATGCGTGTGCGCCTCGTTCGGACGTGTCCTCGATGTCGGGACACGAGCCAGATGCTTGCCGTGAGTTCCACGAATTCCCGGGCAGCACCGCTCGCCGAGCTACCAAATTGGACTTTCCGGCTATCCCATTCGCCGCACTTGTCCGTTTACCCTTTCACCTGGCCTTACAATCCGGATATAGTCATCGGCGATCCAAGAAGCCAACTGGGATGTAGCGAGCCAGCGAACAGTCTGTTACCGTTCAGCTAACTACCCCTTCTGGTCAAACCGGATCGAAGGGGTTCGGGCAATGACCCACGGGGGGTTGACGTGAAGGGGCCATGTTCCGCATGAAACACGATTCACACACGACAACCTCTTGGTGGTCGATCGGCGAATGGCGCCTGGGATGGAAGGTCATCGCCGTTCTCGCATTGCCGATGATCGTCGCCGTCGTCCTCGGAGCCCTTCGCGTTCAGACGGAACTCGAAGAAGCCGCACAGCTGAGTTCCTCGTCCGAGCGCGCCCTCGCTGTGCCCGCCGCGATCAATCTCGAATCCGCGCTGTACGAGCTCGCCGAAGCCGCATCGGCACGCGCTGACACCGGCCCCGCCACACAAGCGGTTTCGGACGCAATGGATCAACTGGTCGACGCCGCGCGCGCGTTCCAGTCCGACGACGATCTCAACGACCAAGTGACTTCGGCGCTCGCAGAGAGCCGTTCCATCACGGAGGAGGTCGCCGCCGGCGCGGTGGCTCCCGCACGCTTGGTTTCGCGGGTCGGCGAAGTCTCTCGCGCACTCTCGAGCACCTTCACCAGCGTCGTCGAGCATTCTCAGCGTCCGGCGCTGCGCGAAGAGGGTGGCCGACTCTCAGCACTCTGGGATGCGCGACGAGCACTGGCCGAACAACGAATCCTCTTCGGCTCAGGTGATCCGGACCAGCAGGCTCGTACCTCGATGGTCAGTGCCGCCGGTGCCGAACTGGTCGCTCTGAACAACATTCTCGCCATCGACGGGAGCAACGACACCGTCCGGACCCTCAGCAACTCCGCTCAGAACCGGATCAACGCACTCGGATCAACCCCGTCGACCTCTCCTCTGGGGAGCCGCGTCGGTACCGATCTGAAATCCGGAAACGACCAGTACAAAAGCCTGACCGACACCACCGTCACCGAGTTCGGCGATACCGTCACCGCTGAATCCAATGCAGCACGAACCGCAGCACTTCGTGACACTGCAATCGTGCTCGGCGCGGTCCTGCTGGCACTGGCCATCGCCCTCGTCATCAGCCGATCGCTCATCGATCCGATCCGTCGGCTGCGATTTGCCGCATTGCAAGCAGCACGACGCGGACTCCCCGACGCGATCGAACGAATTCGCGCAGGTGCCAGTATCGACGACGTCGACTTCGCCCGTGTACCGATCCGCACCCACGAGGAAATCGGCGAGCTTGCACGCGCGGTGGACGACATGCACGGTCAGGCCATCACGCTGGCCGGCGAGCAGGCCACCCTGCGGCGCCAGGTCAACGACATGTTCGAAACGCTGTCGAGGCGTAACAAGTCCCTCGTCGACCAGCAACTCGGTTTGATCGAACAGTTGGAGCAGGACGAAGACGACCCTCGTCGCCTCGAGAATCTGTTCCGGCTCGACCACATCGCCGCGAGAATGCGTAGAAACGGCGACAACTTGTTGGTTCTCGCCGGAACCGATATACGCCGCGCCAGAACCGCCCCCGTCGCTCTCGGCGATATCCTTCGTGCGGCGGTATCAGGCGTCGAGGAATATCGACGCGTCGAACTCGGGCAGATACCGCCCGGAGTCGTCACCGGTCATGCTGCCCCGGACGTCGTTCACCTCATCGCTGAACTGCTCGACAATTCTCTGCGGTACTCCCCGCCGGAGACCACCGTCTCCATCAACGCTGCCCGCACCATCGACGGCTCCATGATCGTCGAGATCGCAGATCTCGGTATCGGCATGTCGCCTGCCGATATCCTCGATGCCAACGAGCGCCTCGCCGCCGGCGGCGAGATGAGCGCGGATACAGCGCGTCGCATGGGTTTGTTCGTCGTGAGCCGAATCAGTCGTCGCTACAACATCTCTGTGCGCCTGCGCCCGACGGCAACGTCGTCGACGCACAGCGGCATCACCGCAACGGTGCTCCTACCGACGTCGATACTCGATTCTTCTCGGGGACCCGAGATCCGCACGCCGCGAACCGGACCCGTGCCCACGCTCGATCGGACTCCGCCGCCCGCACCGTCTGAACCGTCCTGGTCAAAGCCCGTCCCGACCGAATTGGCACCCCCGCAGCCTGCGACCAGAAGTTTCGCAGATCTCCCGCGTCGAACGCCCAGCAACAGCACCGACCGGACTGAGACGTTCGCCCCGATCACACCGCAATCCATTCCCACGACAACAGCGCCTTCGGGGTTGCCACGTCGCACTCCGGGCACAAGTGGAGTACCGGCGGTCAGTACCTCGACTCCGACCACTGCTGCACCCGCCACCTCCGTGTCGTCCTTCGCTCCTCTGCCCGATCCCGAAGGCACAAGCGCATCGACGTCCCTTCCCGTGCGTACTCCTTCGCCGGAATTCACCTCGCCGGCACAGGGTCCCGAGATCCCGGTGGGTCCACACCCGTCGACAACCCCGC
This sequence comes from Rhodococcus sp. MEB032, assembly GCF_030208925.1. Lineage (NCBI taxonomy): Bacteria > Bacillati > Actinomycetota > Actinomycetes > Mycobacteriales > Nocardiaceae > Rhodococcus > Rhodococcus sp. MEB032. Next base: position 6,736 of record NZ_JARVSY010000006.1, on the reverse strand, counting down.
CGCCACGGCACCGGCTCTCAGCCCCGACGCCGACAAATACTGCGGCGTTCTTCTCCTCGCGCACCCGTGACGGGCTCTCTGCTCGCGCATCGGCGCGCGCTGACGGCGCGGGAGAGGGCAACTCGAACGGCGTACTCGCTGCCCCGACCACGATGCCGATTTTCGCCCGGATGGTGTCCGAGTGGCTCGTGGACCCGACGGCGGAGACTTCAGCTGCTTCCACCGGCAGTGCTTGGACCACCGACGCGGATCAAGGCTGGCTGGCCGCTCGGACCTCGTTCGAGATGCCGGTCACCAAGATCGCCGATTCCGGACTTCCCATTCGAGACCGCGGAGCCCGCCTGGTTCCCGGTGCCGTCGGGAGAGGCGGAACGACACAGCGCCATGCATCCAATCCGGCGGACGTCCAACGTGGTTGGAGCAGTTACCAATCCGGCGTACAACGAGGGCGTCGGCGCGCTGCCGACCATGAGCCCGATGGCGGACAGTCTTTCGAATCGTCCACGATGTTGCACAACGATGAAGGAGAACAGTGAACACTGTCGGAGCCCAAGAGACTCCCCGCGCACTCGACTGGCTGGTATCGGCTTTTGCCCGAGACGTGCCGGGTGTGAGTCACGCGATCATCGTCTCAGCCGACGGGTTGTTGACGGCCTCGAGCACACATCTTCCGCTCGATCGGGCCGATCAATTAGCCGCTGTCACTTCCGGACTCGCCAGCCTGTCCGCGGGGGCGTCACGCCTCTTCGACGGTGGAGCCGTCATGCAGTCCGTCGTCGAGATGGAGAACGGCTACCTGCTTCTCATGGGCGTCGGTAGTGGCGCTTACCTTGCCGCTCTCGCTGTCGCCGGATGCGACATCGGCCAGATCGGTTACGAAATGGCGACTCTCGTCGATCGCGTCGGCACCACCATGGACATTGCCCCGAGAACATCGCAGGGTATTTGAGTTCGATGCCTCACCATCAATCCGAGTACGACGACGCCGAACCGAGCTTGGTCCGGCCGTACGCGCTCACCGAAGGTCGGACCCTGCCGTCCATCGACCTCCCACTCGAAGCGATCATCGCGACGATCGAAGACGCGGTCTCGAACAATCTTGCACCGCAGGATATTCGTGCATCGATCGTCGCACTCTGCGAGCAGCGGATCTCGGTTGCCGAGATCGCTGCCCACCTGGGTGTTCCGATCGGAGTCGTGCGGGTACTGGTCGCCGACCTCGTAGTAGCCGGATCACTGGAAATACATGCCACTCTGCGAAGCGACGCATCTCGAGTCGAGCGACGCGAACTGATCGAAAGGACCCTCAGTGGACTTCGGGCACTCTGACTCATCGTCTCGCGTGAAATCGACAAAAATCGTGATCGCCGGGGGTTTCGGTGTTGGCAAGACAACACTTGTGGGGACCGTCTCCGAAATCGTCCCCCTTCGCACGGAGGCCATGGTCACCGACGCCAGCGACGGTATCGACAATCTCGGATCCACTCCCGACAAGAGCACCACGACGGTCGCGATGGACTTCGGGCGCATCACTCTCGCCGACGACCTGGTCCTCTATCTGTTCGGAACCCCGGGACAGCGCCGCTTCTGGTTCATGTGGGACGACCTGATCACCGGTGCGATCGGTGCGGTCATTCTGGTCGACACGCGTCGCCTGGAAGACAGCTTCGCCGCAGTCGACTTCTTCGAGGCGCGAGGCCTCCCGTTCATCGTGGCGGTCAACCGTTTCGACGGCGCACCAATCCATTCGGCGAGCGATCTCCGCCAGGCGTTGGCTCTACCCAACCGGGTTCCCATGATCGAGATCGACGCCCGAAACCGCGAATCAGCCAAACGCGCGCTGATCGCCGTCACCGAATACTCCCTCGAACGACTTGCAGCTGAAGCAGTCGTCTAGATGAATCACCAGATGCGAATCGTCGCCGAAAGGAACTGGCATGTCGGATGAAATGCACCATTTCTCGATGGGAATCTGGCTGCTCGGACTCGCCTACGTCGTGTCCGTGGTCGGGTCGGTAGTCGGCCTGGCGTGCACCAGGCATTCAGCGTCGGCGACGACAACCGCCACACGCATGCGATGGCTCGCCATGGCTGCCTTGTCGATCGGTGGCGTCGCCATCTGGCTCATGCATTTCATCGCCATGCTCGGCTTCGCGGTCCCCGGCAGTCCCATTCGATACAACCTCGGATGGACCGTGATCTCCGCGATCATCTCAGTAGGGGCCGTGTTTGTCGGCCTGCTGATCATCGGGACCGAATTTCGCTGGACGCGGCTTCTGATCGGGGGCGTGGTAACCGGTCTCGCCGTGAACATCATGCATTACACGGGTATGCGCGCCTTGCGCTTTCAGGGCGAGATCCACTACGACCTGCTCTTCGTTGCACTGTCGGTTCTCATCGCAGTCGTCGCCGGAACCGCTGCACTGTGGTTCACCATGGTGCTCGAGTCCACGATTCTGCGTTTTGTCGCCGGAATCATCATGGGCATCGCTGTCGTCGGTATGCACTACACCGGAATGGCCGCTGTCGAGGTTGTTCACGACGCGGCAGCCCCGGCGCCACAGGGACTCGAAGTGTTCTCATTCCTCTTCCCTGTCTTCGTTCTCGGCCTGCTGGCGTTGGCAGTTCCGATTGTCGCAGTGCTGACAGCACCCAACCGCGCGACGGCACGAATGGAATCCGCCGCCGACGATCTGGCGTTCGAAGCACGAGAGTTCGCGATCTCGAACTGAGCGAGTACGGGGCGAGTACGGGGCGAGTTCACGTAAATCGACAACGCCCCGTACATTTCGGGGATGGTGGATGCCGGACACAACCCCCAGCCATCGACTCGCGCAACGCTCGTCGTGATCGGTGGTTTGCCGGCCACCGGCAAGTCGACGATCGCGCGGGCGCTTGCGCAGCGTCACCAAATCCCCTTCGTGCGGATCGATACCATCGAACAGGCGCTGATCCGCAGCGGTATCGCTGACGGGTCCGGGACCGCCGGATACATCACCGGGTACGCGCTCGCCGCCGAACAATTGCGACTCGGACTTTCGGTCGTGGTCGAATGCGTCAACCCCGTCGAGGCGACACGAGACGCCTGGTCCGCTACCGCACAACATAATTCGGCGCGCCTGCTCGGTGTCGAGGTCATCTGTTCGGATCCCGACGAGCATCGCAGACGCGCTGAACGGCGAGTCGTCGACATCCCGGATCTCGTACCACCGACGTGGCAGGAAATTCTGGATCGAGACTACGAGCCGTGGACTACGGAACGGCTGGTGCTCGACACCGCAATCATGGACTCCGACAGTGCAGTACGACGCATCACAGCAAAGATGCTGTAGCGTGCGAGCTGCTCACAAGGTGAGAACGAAGAATGCGCTGTTCGGGTCTTCGCGGTAGTTCCCGAACGGTGGACAAGGCACGAACCCGAATTTCGCGTACAACCGGCGAGCTGGATCGAAGAACTCTTGCGTACCGGTCTCCAATTCGAGTTGCCGGTAACCTCGTTGTCTCGACTCGTCCACGACGTGTTGAAGAAGTCGCGTTCCCACGCCACGCCCCCTTGCTGCCGATGACGTTCGCATCGACTTGATCTCGCCGCCCGCCGACGACCGTTCCTTGAGCGCGACGCAACCGAGTAACTCGTCACCTTCGCTCCACAGCGTCCACATGGTCACAGAGATATCCATCAGCCCCGCGACGTCCAGCGCGTGAACGCTGTCCGAGGGCGAGGTCGCGTGCATGTCGGCGAGATGTTCGGTGAGTAGAGCACGGACCGCATCCCGACTCAGGTCGTCAATTTCGATTCGCACAGACCCTCACTGTCCTCTTCGCTTCCGGCAGCATCGAATGAAAGTATGACTGTCCGTCACTTCGCCGAAGGCCTGGCCCGAACGTGGATGCGTTCTCCTTGGGGGCCGAACAGACTCAGTACCTCGACCGGGCCGCGCCCGTCACTGCCGAACCAATGCGGGTTTCGGGTGTCGAATTCAGCAGCTTCACCCGTACCCATCACGATGTCGTGATCGGCCAACACCAACCGCAACCTCCCCGACAACACGTACAGCCATTCGTAGCCGTCGTGCACTTGGGGATCCGGTTCCGTCTGGCTTGCCGGGATGGTCATCTTGAATGCCTGCAACCCACCCGGTTGCCGAGTCAGCGGCAATACCGTTCGCCCACTGACGCTTCGAGGCGCACTCTGGATGCGTGGATCGGCGACCTGCGGTGCCGCCACCAGTTGGTCCAACGGCACTTGGTGGGCAAGCGCGATCGGAAGCAGCAACTCCAAGCTCGGGCGACGCTCCCCCGCTTCGAGCCTCGACAGGGTGCTCTTCGAAATACCGGTGGACTCGGACAGCGCTGTGAGCGTGACGTTCCTCTGTGTACGAATGCGTTTGAGGCGCGCGCCGATCTGCGAGATGGCGGCATCGATGTGCGGACCGTTGACATTCATGGTGCCGAGTCTGACGACGATTCCCAGAAATGGCAACATTAGTTGCTGAAGAACCCCCTCCGCGAGCAATCTGTGCTCATGCGAACACACACTGAAACTGAGATCCTCGACGCCGTGATCGTCGGCGGTGGCGCCGCCGGACTCAGCGCAGCCCTGGTGTTGGGTCGTGCTCGGCGCTCGGTCGCCCTCATCGATTCCGGCAAACCGCGCAACGCACCGGCAGCACACATGCACGGCTTCCTCTCGCGCGACGGCATGGCGCCACGTGAGTTGCTCGCCGTCGGACGCAGCGAATTGCAGACGTACGGAGTGGAATTGACACAAGATGACGTAGTCGACATCTCCTGGCGCGGTATCGAACCCGGCTTTGTCGTCGAACTTTCAGGAGGCACGACGCTCGAAACTCGTACTGTGCTGGTTGCCACCGGTCTACGGGATTCACTCCCGGAAATACCAGGCATCCAGGAGCTTTGGGGACAAAGCGTGCTCCATTGCCCGTACTGCCATGCGTACGAGATCAGCGACCAACCGATCGGCGTTCTCGGCGGCGACGCTCGCGAGATGTCACTTCACCAGGCGTTTCTACTCCGACAGTGGTCGTCGGATGTGACGTTCTTCCCCGACAAGATCTCGCTCACCCCCGACGAACGCGCGCGACTGGCTGCCCGAGGAGTGACGGTTGCCGACGGATCGGTATCTGGATTGGTCTGCGAGAAAAGCAAACTGAAAGCCGTCGAACTCGACAACGGCCAACTTGTTGCGCGCTCAGCACTGTTCGTTGCGCCGCGTTTCGTTCCGAACGACGCACATCTGACGCGACTCGGCTGCAAAACCAGCCCCACGGGATTCGTGGCTGTCGATCGTTCCGGCGCCACCGGTGTTCCTGGTATCTGGGGCGCCGGCAACGTCGTCGACCCTCGCGCCCAGGTAATCAATGCTGCGGCGGCAGGTTCGACCGCGGCAATCGCGATCAACGGATATCTGGTCGAGCAAGACGTCGAATCGGCTCTCCGTTCGACCGAGCCGGAAGGGGGCTTCTCGGCGACCGTGGAGCAACGCGTCTGCGAGTTGAACGGCGGCAGCGCCCTCCACGGCTTGTGACCGAGGTGTCTACGTCGCGGGGCCGCCGTGCAACTTCTCGTAGGCGGCCTTCTCGGCGTCGTGGCGCGAGATCTTCTTCGGGTTCTCGAGGTCGGAAGGCAAACCGTGACGCTCGAGGCGACGCGACCTGTTCTGAGCCATGTAGGAGACCGAATAGAACAGTGCCAGAAGCACTCCGAGCAGCACCATCGATGCCCGCAGGGCCCACGGTCCGGGGAAGAGCATGAAAGCCGCGAACACTGGAATGAACGGCACCATGCTTCGGATCAGGTGACGCGGCACGGCCCAGTCACCTATCAGGTCGTTTCGTACCCAGTCCTGCATCGAATCGGGCAGCTTGCGCCCCACTGAATAACCCAACCACTGAAGAGGATTCGGGCTCGTACGTTGCTTTTTGGAAGTCACGGAAGTCACCTGTTCGGTACGCATCGACGGTACTGACGCAGTCATCACGTTTCTTTCGGATGCAGTCATCACATTTCTCTCATTGGTCCAAGGCTCCGGCGCGGAGCGCGGCCTCGTTGACCCGCGTCAGAACGTTGTGGAGTTCTTCGAGTTCGGCGAGGCTGACGCCGAGCTTCGCGACAACCGCCGGCGGGATCTTCTCCGCCTCCGCGCGCAGTGCCACACCGGCTTCGGTGAGGTCCACGTCCAGTTGCCGTTCGTCGGCGCGGCTACGGGTTCGCGTGATCAGCCCGGACGCCTCGAGTCGCTTGAGGAGCGGCGACAGCGTCGGCGAATCGAGTTGCAGTGCCTGCCCGATTTCCTTGACCGCCATCGGCGACTTTCCCCACAGTGCCAGCATCACCAGGTACTGGGGATGCGTGAGGCCCATCGGCTCGAGCAGTGGCCGGTAGACGGACAGCACCGCCCGGTTCGCGACCGCAAGTGCAAAGCACACCTGCCGGTCGAGAGCCAGCGGATCATCCATCTGCGTCTGCGGAGCCTTCGTCGTCATGAATCCGATGTTATCAGATTAATTAGTGCAGCAACTATTATTGCACTAATCAATCTGGCGATGATCGTCACTCTTCTCCAACGTCGACGTGGGTTGCCCGGTGAGACCCACGTGCGCTTCCGCCCTCATTCGCTCCACCATGTGCGGGTAGTGCAGCTCGAACGCCGGACGCTCACTGCGGATGCGCGGCAACTCGGTGAAGTTGTGACGCGGCGGCGGGCAGGTGGTTG